>NZ_JBHWBW010000250.1:0-10923 GCF_042735675.1 Kitasatospora sp. NPDC059571 | reverse complement strand
CACCGCGGCCGAGCCGGGCGGGCGCACCGCCACCGGCTTCTGGCTGCCGCTGGTGGGGGGGCGGGGCGCGCTGGGCGGGGGGGGGGGGGGGCCGCTGTGTCAGCTATCCGAGGGTCACTCGGAGGCGGCGGCCTCGCCGCCCTCCTCGCCCTCGATCACGGGGACGAGGGAGAGCTTGCCGCGGGGGTCGATCTCGGCGATCTCGACCTGGACCTTGGCGCCGACCCCGAGCACGTCCTCGACGTTCTCCACGCGCTTGCCGCCGGCGAGCTTGCGGATCTGCGAGATGTGCAGCAGGCCGTCCTTGCCCGGCATGAGCGAGACGAACGCGCCGAACGTCGTGGTCTTCACCACGGTGCCCAGGTAGCGCTCGCCGACCTCCGGCATGGTCGGGTTGGCGATCTGGTTGATCGTGGTGCGGGCGGCCTCGGCGGCCGGGCCGTCGGCGGCACCGATGTAGATGGTGCCGTCGTCCTCGATCGTGATCTCGGCGCCGGTGTCCTCCTGGATCTGGTTGATCATCTTGCCCTTGGGGCCGATGACCTCACCGATCTTGTCCACCGGGATCTTGATGGTGATGATGCGCGGGGCGTTCGGCGACATCTCGTCCGGAGTGTCGATCGCCTCGTTCATCACGTCGAGGATGTGCAGGCGGGCGTCCTTGGCCTGCTTCAGCGCGGCGGCGAGCACCGACGCCGGGATGCCGTTCAGCTTGGTGTCCAGCTGGAGGGCGGTGATGAAGCCACGGGTACCGGCGACCTTGAAGTCCATGTCGCCGTACGCGTCCTCGGCGCCGAGGATGTCGGTGAGGGTCACGTAGTGGGTCTCACCGTCGATCTCCTGCGAGATCAGGCCCATGGCGATGCCGGCGACGGCGGCCTTCAGCGGCACACCGGCGTTCAGCAGCGACATGGTGGAGGCGCAGACCGAGCCCATCGAGGTGGAGCCGTTGGAGCCCAGCGCCTCGGAGACCTGGCGGATCGCGTAGGGGAACTCCTCGCGGGAGGGCAGCACGGGCAGGATCGCCCGCTCGGCCAGCGCGCCGTGGCCGATCTCGCGGCGCTTGGGCGAGCCCACGCGGCCGGTCTCGCCGACCGAGTACGGCGGGAAGTTGTAGTTGTGCATGTAGCGCCGACGGGTCTCCGGGGAGAGGGTGTCGAGCTGCTGCTCCATGCGCAGCATGTTCAGCGTGGTGACGCCCAGGATCTGGGTCTCGCCGCGCTCGAACAGGGCGGAGCCGTGGACCCGCGGGATGGCCTCGACCTCGGCGGCCAGGGTGCGGATGTCGGTGACCCCGCGGCCGTCGATGCGGACCTTGTCCTTGATGACGCGCTCGCGGACGATCTTCTTGGTCAGCGCGTTGTACGCGGCGCTGATCTCCTTCTCGCGGCCCTCGAACTCCGGCAGGAGCTTGTCGGCGGCGATCGCCTTGATGCGGTCGAGCTCGTTGTTGCGCTCCTGCTTGCCGGCGATGGTCAGCGCCTGGGCGAGCTCGTCCTTGACGGCGGCGGTCAGGGCGTTGAGCACGTCGTCCTGGTAGTCCAGGAAGACCGGGAACTCGCCGGTCGGCTTGGCGGCCTGGGCGGCGAGCTTGCTCTGCGCGGCGCAGAGGACCTTGATGAACGGCTTGGCGGCCTCGAGGCCGGCGGCCACGACCTCCTCGGTCGGCGCGTCGGCGCCGCCCTCGACCAGCTTGATGGTCTTGTCGGTGGCCTCGGCCTCGACCATCATGATCGCGACGTCGCCGTCCGGCAGGGTGCGGCCGGCCACGACCATGTCGAAGACGGCGTCCTCGAGCTCGCTGTGGGTCGGGAACGCGACCCACTGGCCCTTGATCAGCGCGACGCGGACGCCGCCGATCGGGCCGGAGAAGGGCAGGCCCGCCAGCTGGGTGGAGGCGGAGGCGGCGTTGATCGCGACCACGTCGTACAGGTGGTCGGGGTTGAGCGCCATGACGGTCACGACGACCTGGATCTCGTTGCGCAGGCCCTTGACGAAGGACGGGCGCAGCGGGCGGTCGATCAGGCGGCAGGTGAGGATGGCGTCCTCGGAGGGCCGGCCCTCGCGACGGAAGAACGAGCCGGGGATCCGGCCCGCGGCGTACATCCGCTCCTCGACGTCGACCGTCAGCGGGAAGAAGTCGAAGTGCTCCTTCGGCTGCTTGGACGCGCTGGTGGCCGACAGCACCATGGTGTCGTCGTCCAGGTAGGCCACGGCGGAGCCGGCGGCCTGACGGGCCAGGCGGCCGGTCTCGAAGCGGATGGTACGGGTGCCGAAGCTGCCGTTGTCGATGACGGCCTCGGCGTAGAACACGTTCTCTTCCACCTGGAAGATCTCCTCTTTCGTACGTCTCCGGAGGAGCGCCATCCGCACTGCCTACCTGCTGCCCGGGCAGTCTGGGCCGGTCTTCGATCGAAGCCCCCGGGTCGTCCGTCCGTCGGACGGGCTCCCGGCGGCCACTACCGAGGACCGGCGCCTCTTGGGCCGGTCGGCGGTCGCGTGTGGACGCTCCCCTGGTGCGGGCGGCTTCCGTTTGAAGCCAGCGGCCCGCGCATGGTGTGGGTGCTGCTCCGCAGGCGGCGCGTGTCGCGCGCCAACCCGGGCATGCCCTTCACCTTACAAATTCACACCCTACAGAGCGCGGCTTTACGATGCGCGTCTCTGCGCGGGATGCGCGAGGGGCGGCCCCCCTGGTGCAGGGGAGCCGCCCCTTCGAGCGGTGTCAGCGAGCGCCGCCCGCGGCGCCGCGGCGGATGCCGAGGCGGTCGACGAGGGTACGGAAGCGCTCGATGTCCTTCTTGGCCAGGTACTGCAGCAGGCGGCGGCGCTGGCCGACCAGGATCAGCAGGCCGCGGCGCGAGTGGTGGTCGTGCTTGTGGGCCTTGAGGTGCTCGGTCAGGTCCGAGATACGGCGGGAGAGCATGGCCACCTGGACCTCGGGGGAGCCGGTGTCGCCCTCCTTCTGGCCGAACTCGGCGATGATCTGCTTCTTGACGTCAGCGGCGAGAGCCACGGCATCTCCTTGGGGTCATGGTCCGAGTGATCCCGGTCTGCTGCACAGGATCGAACACGACTCGGACCGACCTAGCGTACCAGCGCCCGCCCCGCTCCCCGGACGGGGGGCTGGGCGGGCGCCGGCGGGGAGGCGGGACGGGGTCAGCCGGTGGCCCCGCGGACCAGCGCGTAGATGTTGAGCACGGCCAGCGCCAGCGGCACCAGGGAGATCAGCATCAGCCCGTCGACCATGTCCAGGATGCGCCCCCAGAACGGCGAGACGCCCAGGCGCGGGACGATCAGCGCGATCGCGGTCAGCACCGCGGCGCCGAGCGCGACGGAGGCCGACAGCCAGACGGTGCGCAGGTCCACCGAGGTGCCGGTGCCGCCCTGCAGCAGCTGCTCGGCGATGAAGCGCGGGGTGTGCAGCGAGAGGCCGAGGACCAGCAGGCCGAGGCCGGCCAGGCCCGCGATGGTGAGGCTGAAGACCTGCGCGGTGTAGCGGAACAGCCGGGCGCGCAGCATGGTCGAGACGCCGACGGCCAGGGCCAGCAGCTCGCCGAACATCGTGTCGCTGAAGCCCAGCACCGCGCAGGCGCCGACCACGGTGGCCGCACAGCCGCCGACGAGGCCGACCAGGACCTCGTGGCCGCGGCGGGCCTGGTGGGCGATCCGCTCGTACTGGACGACCTCGGCGCGGCTGGTCTCCTCGCCGTACGCGCGGCCGCGGGTGCGGGCCTGGCCCGGGGCGCTGAAGCCGACGGGGAGCCGGGCGAAGCGGGCGGAGAGGGCCGGCAGGAAGCCGACCGCGGCGACCGCGGCGACGCCGGTGACGGCGGCGATGTGGGTGGCCGGGGTGCCGTCGAGGAGCACCGCGGCGAAGGTCGCCAGGGTGCCCGCGGCGGCCAGGAAGGAGGAGGCGACGAAGACCGAGTCCTTCTCCGGCAGCAGGCCGACCAGCAGCACCGAGACGATCAGCGTCGCGACGCAGCCGACCAGGAACTGGAGCCGGCCGGGGCCGTCGCCCGCGTGGGCGACGGCGAGGATGCCGGAGCCGGCGATCAGGGTGTGCGGGAGGGCGCCGAGGCCGAGCGCGAGCGCGGCGTCGTGGTCGTCGTAGACCCGGGCCCGGACGCCGGCGAAGGCGATCAGGACGACCGCGGTGACGCCGGAGATGATGCCCGGCAGGCTGTGCATGTCGTGCCGCAGGTCGGAGAACCAGAGCGCGAAGCCGAGCAGGGTGAGCATCACAGCGGCGCCGATCAGGCCGAACGCGCGCATCAGGTCCGGGCTCCAGAACCGGCGGTCGGCCTCGACCGCGCCGGCGATGGCGTCCGCCACGTCGTCGTACACGGCCGGCGGGAGCGACTCGGAGAACGGCCGCAGGCTCAGCAGGTCGCCGTCGCGGACCTGCTGGGCGGCCAGCGGCAGTCCGCTGTCCAGCACGGTGCCGTCGCGCCGGACGAGGTGGAAGCCGGTGGGCGCGCCGTCCACCTGGGTCTGCCCGGAGAGCCGCAGCACCTCGGGGTAGACGTCCGCGAGCGGGACGTCCTCCGGCAGTGCGACGTCGATCCGGCTGTCCGGCGCCACGACGGTGACCCGGCAGAAACCGGTCGTTGCATTAGCGCTCACCGGCGCTCCCCCTTGTTGGATGTGCCTGCTCGTCAAGCTTCTGTTCTGCGGCGCCCCGTCGCCCGTACCGGAACTGACACGGTCCTGACGACAGTTGGCGCGGCGTTACCCTACCGCCCGTCGGCGGCGGGGCGACGGCGGGGACCGCCGCGATTGCCGGCCCGGTTGCCGCGGTGGGGGGAAATGCCGTGGGAGCGTGCGCCGTTGGTGGAGAGTTCCGGTGCTTCGCACCCGAAACCTCCTCGGCTGACCCCGTGGTCGAACCGTCCGGGCGGACCAGTAGGATCTGCCCCTGCGCAAGGCGTAACGGGGGCGGGCTGGTGCAGCAATCCCTCAAGGGCGTCTGCGGTCGACGGAGCGGGGGCGGCGTCATCCAACGGGGCGCCCTCACCCGTACGTAATCGGGTTGCGTGAGGGTTGGTGCCGTAGTGAGTGTGGTGACCGTCAAGCGTCCGGCCCGGGCTTATCCGCCCGCGGTGCCGGACGAACCGGTGGAGCTGGTCGCTCCGCCGGAACTGCCCCGGTCGGGCGGCGAGGACTGGATGATGTCCCTGCTGCCGCTGCTCGGCATGGGCGGATCCGCGGCCTTCTTCTTCTCCCCCGGCGCCCAGGGCCCGATGAAGATCATGGGTGTCCTGATGGTGGCCTCCACCGCCGGCATGGCGGTGGCGCAGATCGTCAAGGCGCGCCGCGGCGGCAACGCCGGTACCGCGGACGAGCGCCGGGACTACCTGAAGTACCTCCAGCAGATGCGCCGCCAGGTCCGCCGCACGGCCGAACGCCAGCGCGGCGCCCTGCTGTTCACGCACCCCGAGCCGGACCAGCTGTGGTCGATCGTGGCCGAGGGGCGGCGGCTGTGGGAGCGCCGGCCGACCGACCCGGACTTCGCCCAGGTGCGGCTCGGCCGCGGGCCGCAGCAGCTGTCCACCCCGCTGGTCGCGCCGCAGACCGCGCCGCTCGACGAGCTGGAGCCGATGGCCGCGGAGGCCATGGGCACCTTCATCAAGTCGCACGGCACCCTGCAGGACCTGCCGCTGGCGGTGTCGCTGCGCGCCTTCTACCACATCACCGTCTGCGGCGACCCGGACACCGTGTACGGCACGGTCCGGGCCATGATCGCCCAGTTGACGACCCTTCACTCGCCGGACGACCTGATGGTCGGCGTCGCGGCCGCACCGGGTGCGGTCGACGAGTGGGAGTGGGCGAAGTGGCTGCCGCACACCCAGCACCGCAAGGAGAACGACGGCGCCGGTTCGCGACGCCTGATCGCCACCGGGCTGGGCGAGTTGGAGGAGCTGCTGGCCAAGGAGCTGGAGGGCCGCAAGGGCTTCTCCCGCGACAGCGTGCCGAGCGCCGACAAGCCGCACCTGATCGTGGTCATGGACGGCGCCGCGGTGCCGCAGGACTCGATCCTGGCCGGTGCGGAGGGCGTCGAGGGCGTCACCGTCATCGAGGTCGTCCCCGGTGACCTGGACGAGCCCAGCGGCCACCTGGTGATCACCGTGGGCAAGGACGAGCTGCTGCTGGAGTCCGCCTCGGGCGCCTCCTACTCGGGCAAGCCGGACACCCTGTCCTCCTGGCAGTCGGAGGCGCTGGCCCGCCAGCTCGCGCCGTTCCGGGTGTCGGCGGGCGGCGACGACGGCGACCCGTCGCTGGTCTCGATGGACTTCACCGAGATGATGAACACCGGCGACCCGGGCTCCTTCGACCCGGCCCGGCACTGGCGGCCGCGCCCGATGGCCGAGAAGCTCAAGGTGCCGCTGGGTGTCGGCCAGAACGGCGAGTACGTCTGGCTGGACATCAAGGAGGCCTCGCTCCAGGGCATGGGCCCGCACGGCATGTGCGTCGGCGCGACCGGTTCCGGCAAGTCCGAGGTGCTGCGCACCATCGTGCTGGCGCTCGCCGTGACCCACTCCTCCGAGGTGCTGAACCTGGTCCTCGCGGACTTCAAGGGCGGTGCCACCTTCGCCGGTATGGCGGAGATGCCGCACACCGCGGCCGTGATCACCAACCTCGAGGGCGAAGCCACCCTGATCGACCGCATGCGCGACGCGATCGAGGGCGAGATGAACCGCCGCCAGGAGCTGCTGCGCGCGGCGGGCAACTACGCCAACATCAACGAGTACGAGCGGGCCCGCGCGGCAGGTGCGGCACTGGACCCGCTGCCCTCGCTGCTGATGATCATCGACGAGTTCTCCGAGCTGCTCACCGCGAAGCCGGACTTCATCGACCTGTTCATCCAGATCGGCCGCATCGGCCGTTCGCTGGGCATGCACATGCTGCTCGCCTCGCAGCGACTGGAGGAGGGCAAGCTCCGCGGCCTGGACACCTTCCTCTCCTACCGCCTGGGTCTGCGCACCTTCTCGGCCGCCGAGTCGCGCGCCGCGATCGGCGTCCCGGACGCCTACCACCTGCCGCCCATCCCGGGTGTCGGCTACCTGAAGTTCGGCTCGGACGTGATGGAGCGGTTCCGTGCCGCATACGTCTCCGGCCCGTACCGGCCGCCGGGCCAGCAGCGGACCAGCGGCGGCCAGGTGATCACCGCGCAGCCGGTGCTCTTCACCGCCGCCGAGGTCGCCATCGTCGAGCCGGTGGTCGAGGAGGTCGTGGACGAGGTCGAGGAGGTCGACGACTCGCTGCTCGACACCATGCTCGACACCTTCGTCCACCGCATGATCGGCCAGGGCCCGCCGGCACACCAGGTGTGGCTGCCCCCGCTGGAGGCCGCGCCCAGCACCGACCAGCTGGTGCCGCCGCTCCAGGTCACCGCCGAGCGCGGTCTGACCTCGCCCGAGTACGGCGCGCTCGGCCGCCTGGTGGTGCCGGTCGGCATCGTCGACAAGCCGCGCGACCAGCGCCGCGACGTGCTCTACCAGGACTACTCCGGCGCGGCCGGCCACGGCCTCATCGTCGGCGGTCCGCAGTCCGGCAAGTCCAACATGGTCCGCGCCCTGGTGGCGGGCTTCTCGGTCACCCACACCCCGGCGGAGACGCAGTTCTACCTGCTGGACTTCGGCGGTGGCGCGTTCGGCGCGCTGGCCGGCCTGCCGCACGTCGGCGGCGTGGCCGGGCGTCTGGACGTCGAGAAGGTGCGCCGCATGATCAGCGAGGTGCACGGTGTCCTGAACCGCCGCGAGGAGCTCTTCCGCACGGCCGGGATCGACACCATCTCCACCTACAGGTCGCGGCGCGCCGCCGGCCAGCTGCCGGACGAGCAGTTCGGCGACGTCTTCCTGATCATCGACGGTTGGCTGACCTTCAAGCAGGAGTACGAGGTCCTCGAGCCGGTCATCAACGACATCGCGCAGCGCGGTCTGACCTACGGCGTGCACGTGGTCATCACCGCGGCGCGCTACGCCGAGGTGCGGCCGGCCCTCAAGGACCTGCTGCAGAACCGCACCGAGCTCAAGCTCGGTGACTCGATGGAGTCCGAGATCGACCGCAAGGTCGCCGTCAACGTCCCGGCCGGCGCCCCCGGCCGCGGCCTCACCGCGGCCAAGCTGCACTTCCTGTCGGGCCTGCCCCGCCTGGACGGCTCCTCGGAGACCGGCGACCTCGCGGACGGCGTGGCCGACCTGGTCGCCCAGGTCGACGCCGCCTGGACGGGCCCGCGCGCCCCGCAGGTCCGCATGCTGCCGGCCGTCCTGGACGGGAACTCGCTGCCGAAGGGCTTCGAGCACCCGGACCTCGGTGTCGCGTTCGGCATCGACGAGGTCGAGATGGCCCCGGTCTTCGTCAACTTCGAGACCGACCCGCTGTTCATCGTCTTCGGTGAGAGCGAGTCCGGTAAGTCGGCGATGCTGCGGATGCTGATCAAGCAGATCACCGAGCGGTACACCCCGGAGCAGGCCGGCATCGTGATCGGCGACTTCCGCCGCTCGCTGCTCGGCGTGGTGCCGCAGGAGTACCTGGTGGAGTACGCGGCGGCGGCACCGGCGATGTCGGCGATCGTGGAGATGCTCCGCGGCGCCTGCTCCCGCCGCCTGCCCGGCCCGGACGTCACGCCGGAGCAGCTGCGCAACCGCAGCTGGTACAGCGGCAAGGACATGTTCGTGATCGTGGACGACTACGAGCTGGTCGCCACCTCCTCGGGCAACCCGATGGCCCCGCTGGCGGAGTTCCTGCCGTTCGCCCGCGACATCGGCCTGCGCATCATCGTCGCGCGCAGCGCCGGCGGCGCCGGCCGGGCACTGTTCGAGCCCGTGATGCAGCGCATGCGCGAGCTCGGCGGCCAGGGCCTGCTGCTCTCGGGCGACAAGAACGAGGGCGCACTGCTGGGCACCGTGAAGCCGCAGCAGCTGCCGCCGGGCCGAGGCATCTTCGTGTCGCGCCGGATCACGGCCGGCCAGACCGTGCAGACGGGCTGGCTGCCCACCCTGTAGCAGTCACCGTGGGTGACCACAAGGGCCGGACTCCTCTGGGGTCCGGCCCTTGTGGCGTCCGGCCCCCGGACGGTGCCAGACCGTTATCAACTTTTTTACGGGCTGACGCTGCGGTTCCCGCACCCCGCCGGGCGGTCGGCGCGCCCTGCAGGGGCTGCCTGCGCCATGAATAGGGAACCGCCCGCAACCCTTCGATTCACATGCTGTTAACCGTCGACGACCTTGGAATCGATCTCAAGTCTTTCGAGTTGACAAGAGGGACAAAGGTGAAAATTACGACGTGTAGCCACTAGATCGCATGTTTATGCGCGGAGATGCAACGGATTCCGAAGCAGATGGCGCGTTGACGCGGGCAAAGCGTCGCGGTTCCATGGCCAATCGGGAGCGACACCACAAGACGCCAGTCAAGCCCCATCGGAGGCGATAGCGCTCCCTCCCCCAAGCCCCACACAGCCGATCGGACGTTCCATGACCGACACGCTTCGCCCGCCACTCGCCGTAGCCGAATCCACGGCCGATGCGGGCTCCCCCAAGAAGCTCACCCGTTCGATCGGGGTCGTGGGCGGAACGCTGCTCACGCTCTCCTGCGTGACGCCGGCCTCCTCGCTCTTCGTGATCGTCCCCGAGCTGTTCAACTCGCTCGGCACCTTCACCGCCATGTCGATCGGCATCGGCGCGCTGCTCTGTATCGCCGTGGCGTTCTGCTACTCCGAGCTCGGCACCCTCGTCCCCAGCGCCGGTGGCGAGTACGCGATGGTCGGCACCCTGGCCGGCCGCTTCGCCGGCTGGCTGGTCTTCATCCAGTCGCTGATCGTCGTGATGATCGTGCCGTCGCTGATCGCCATCGGCACCGCCGACTACCTGGCGCCGATCGTGCACCTCGACCCGCGCTGGACCGGCGCCGCGGTGATGATCGCCGCCACCGTGGCCGGCCTGCTCGACCTGCGCGCCAACGCCTGGATCACCGGCATCTTCCTCGTTCTCGAGGTCATCGCGGCCGGCGTGGTCGCCTTCCTCGGCTTCGGGCACTCCGCGCGCGGCGCCAGCAGCCTGCTGCACGGTGTGGTGGCCGACGGCCACGGCGTCACCAGCCCGGTCGGCTTCGCGGGCATCCTCGCCGCCATGGGCACCGCGCTCTTCGTCACCCAGGGCTTCTCCACCGCGATCTACCTCTCCGAGGAGCTGGAGAACCCCCGCCGCAACGTCGCCCGCACCGTGCTGTGGACGCTCGGCCTGTCGGCCGTGATCATCATCCTGCCGGTCGTCGCGATCACCCTGGGCGCCCCCGACCTGGCCTCGCTCACCGGCGGCGACATCTCCTCGCTGGTCACCGGCTGGAGCAACTCCGCCGTCGGCACCTTCATCAGCCTCTGCGTGGCCCTGGCGATCATCAACGCCGGCATCGTCATGGTCATCCAGAACTCCCGCGTGCTGTTCGCCTCCGGCCGCGACAAGGCCTGGCCGGAGCCGGTCAACCGCGCCTTCGGCACCCTGAACAAGTTCAGCGCCCCGTGGGTCTCCACCCTCGCGGTCGGCGTCCCCGGCGCGGTGCTCTGCTTCGTCCCGCAGGAGCAGCTGACCAACATCACCGGTGTGGCCGTGGCCGCCCTGTACCTGCTGGTCGCGATCGCCGCGCTGTTCTCCCGCCGGGCCCACCACAAGCACGCCCCGGCCTGGCGCCAGCCGCTGTGGCCCGTCCTGCCGGCCCTGCTGATCGTCGCCCTCGGCTACCTGCTCACCCAGCTCGACGTCAGCGCACTGCTGTGGACCGGCGGCATCACCGTCGCCGCCAGCCTCTACTGGCTGTTCTACCTCCGCCCGCGGCAGGACTCGCACTGGGTGATCACCCTGCCCGAGGACGAGCAGGTCTGACCCGCCCGATCGACAACGCCGTCGGCCGGCACCCCCGCGGGGG
>NZ_JBHWBW010000249.1:0-10932 GCF_042735675.1 Kitasatospora sp. NPDC059571 | reverse complement strand
CGCCGGGCGTCGCCCCGCCCCCCGCCCGCCCGGAGGGGAGGTCGGCTCACTCGGCGTCGAGCTGGGCCCCGACCTCGTCGCTGATGTCGAAGTTGGCGAAGACGTTCTGCACGTCGTCGCTGTCCTCCAGGGCGTCGATCAGCTTGAGGATCTTGCGGGCGCCGTCGACGTCCAGCTCGACCTGGACGCTGGGCACGAAGTTGGCGTCGGCCGAGTCGTAGTCGATGCCCGCGTCGACCAGCGCGGTGCGGACGCCGACCATGTCGGTGGCGGCGCTGATGACCTCGAAGGACTCGCCGAGGTCGTTGACCTCCTCGGCACCGGCGTCGAGGACGACCTCGAAGACCTTGTCCTCGTCCACGCCGTCCGCCTTGGGGACGATCACGACGCCCTTGCGGGTGAACATGTAGGACACCGAGCCCGGGTCGGCCATCGAGCCGCCGTTGCGGGTCATCGCCACGCGCACGTCGGAGGCGGCGCGGTTGCGGTTGTCGGTGAGGCACTCGATCAGGACGGCCACGCCGTTCGGGCCGTAGCCCTCGTACATGATCGTCGAGTAGTCGGCGCCGCCGGCCTCCGCACCGGAGCCGCGCTTGACGGCGCGGTTGATGTTGTCGATCGGGACGGAGCTCTTCTTCGCCTTCTGGATGGCGTCGTAGAGCGTGGGGTTGCCGGCCGGGTCGCCGCCGCCGGTGCGCGCCGCCACCTCGATGTTCTTGATCATCTTGGCGAAGAGCTTGCCGCGCTTGGCGTCGATCACGGCCTTCTTGTGCTTGGTGGTAGCCCACTTAGAGTGGCCGGACATCGCCAGCTCCTTTACGTCGCCAAAAGGGAAATGAACAGAGGAGATCCTACCGGTGCCGCCACGGGGAGGTGGCACACGGTCACTGCGCGGCGGCCTCCACCATGCGCACGAAGTACTCGTGCACCCGGTGGTCGCCGGTCAGCTCGGGGTGGAACGAGGTGGCCAGCAGGTTGCCCTGGCGGACGGCCACGATGCGGCTGTCCGGGCCGTCGGCGGCCGGGACCTCGGCCAGCACCTCGACGCCCGCGCCGACCGCCTCCACCCACGGGGCGCGGATGAAGACGCCGTTGACGGGCTCGCCCGCCAGGCCGCGGAAGTCGATCGCCGACTCGAAGGACTCGTTCTGCCGGCCGAAGGCGTTGCGGCGGACCGTCATGTCGATGCCGCCGACGGTCTCCTGGTCGTCGCGGCCGTCCAGGATCTTGTCCGCCAGCATGATCATGCCGGCGCAGGTGCCGTACACCGGCATGCCGGCGGCCACCCGCTCGCGCAGCGGGTCCATCACGCCGAACAGCAGGGCGAGCTTGGACATGGTGGTGGACTCGCCGCCGGGGATCACCAGCGCGTCCACCTCGGCCAGCTCCTCGGCGCGGCGGACCGGGCGGGCCACCGCGTCGGCGGCCGCCAGCGCGATCAGGTGCTCGCGGACGTCACCCTGGAGGGCGAGGACGCCGATGGCGGGGTTGCTGCTGGACACGGTTGCTACCTCTTCGGTCGATGCGGGGGAACGTGCGGCGGCCCGCCGCGCGAAGGTGCTGCGCGGCGGGCCGGACGGAGTCGACTACCAGCCGCGGTTGGCGTAGCGCTCGCTCTCGGGCAGGGTGTCGCAGTTGATGCCGACCATGGCCTCGCCCAGGTTGCGGGAGGCGTCCGCGATGATCTTCGGGTCGTCGAAGAAGGTGGTGGCCTTCACGATGGCGGCGGCGCGCTTGGCCGGGTCGCCCGACTTGAAGATGCCGGAGCCGACGAAGACGCCCTCGGCGCCGAGCTGGCGCATCAGCGCGGCGTCGGCCGGGGTGGCCACGCCACCGGCGGAGAACAGCACGACCGGCAGCTTGCCGAGCTCGGCGACCTCCTTGACGAGCTCGTACGGGGCGCGCAGCTCCTTGGCGGCGGCGTACAGCTCGTTGTTGTCGAAGCCGCGCAGCTTGGCGATCTCGTTCTTGATCTGGCGCAGGTGGCGGACGGCCTCGACCACGTTGCCGGTGCCGGCCTCGCCCTTGGAGCGGATCATGGCCGCGCCCTCGGCGATGCGGCGCAGGGCCTCGCCCAGGTTGGTGGCACCACAGACGAAGGGGGTGGTGAAGGCCCACTTGTCGGAGTGGTTGATCTCGTCGGCCGGGGTCAGCACCTCGGACTCGTCGATGTAGTCGACGCCGAGCGACTGGAGGACCTGGGCCTCGACGAAGTGGCCGATCCGGGACTTGGCCATGACGGGGATGGAGACCGCCTCGATGATCTCCTCGATCATGTTGGGGTCGGACATCCGGGCCACGCCGCCGTCCTTGCGGATGTCGGCCGGAACCCGCTCCAGGGCCATGACGGCGACGGCGCCGGCGTCCTCGGCGATCTTCGCCTGCTCGGCGTTGACCACGTCCATGATCACACCGCCCTTGAGCTGCTCGGCCATGCCGCGCTTGACCCGGGCGGTGCCGATCTGCGGCTGCTCTGCGGTGATGGGGGTGGTGGACACGTAAGACCTCACTCGAAGATGAACCGGTGCTATCGACCTATCGTAGGCCGCGAACGCCCCTTACCGATGCGCCATACAGTCCAGCAAAGGCGTCCGCCTCTGACAAACAGTAGCCCCTGCGGCGGCCCGTCCCGGCGCAGGTGGTGGGATCTCCGGGCGGCCTTCGTTCATTCCAGCTGACGCATGATGGCTTGCATTCATGCTGGCTTATCCCCAGGGCGTCCGGCAGCGTGGCCGCGGCGCCGCCGCGGCGCGCTGCGGGCCCCGGGGGACGCACCTGAACGAAGCGGGGGAAACCACGGCAAGGCGGTGGGCCCGGAGGGCCGCACGGCGGCCGACCGCCCGGCGCCCGCTCGCGGTGCCGACCGCACCGGCCCGGCTCTCCGCGCTCCGCCCGTCCGGCCTCCGGGAGACCGGAACGGCGCTGCGGGGGGCCGGCGGCGTGCTGCACGTCACGTCCCGGCAGCTCCGGGGCGACTGCGCGGGCCGGTGCGGGTCAGCCGGCGATGTCCACCACCACCTTGCCCGCGGCGCCGCCGCTCTCCACCAGCGCGTGCGCCTCGGCCACGGTGTCCAGGCCGAACCGCCGCGGGTCCAGCCGCGGCCGCAGCCGGCCCGCATCCGCCAGGGCGGCGATCCCGGTGAGGATCTCGCCGTGGTGGGCCCGGCCCCGGCCGGTCAGCATCGGCAGCAGGGTGAAGACCCCGGAGTAGGTGGCCCCGCGGAAGGAGAGCGGCGCCAGGCTGTGGCTGCCCCAGCCGAGCGCGCTGACCACGTGGCCCGTGTAGACCCGGGCCGCCGCGAAGGAGTCGTCGAGGGTGGCGCCGCCCACCGTGTCGACCACGATGTCGAAGCCCTCGCCGCCGGTGTGCTCGGCGACGTACCCGTCCACGGTGGTGGCGGTGTAGTCGATCGGCACCGCGCCGAGCGCCTCGACGGCGGCCAGGCTGCGGGGCGAGCCGGTGGCGAACACCTCGGCACCGCGGGCCCGGGCGAGCTGCACCGCCACGTGCCCGATGCCGCCGGCGCCGCCGTGCACCAGGACGCGCTGTCCGGCCCGGACGCCGGCCCGGTCCACCAGGCCCTCCCAGGCGGTGATGGCGACCAGCGGCAGCGCCGCGGCCTCCCGGACGTCCAGCGCGGCGGGCCGACGGGCCAGCAGCCGGGCGTCCACCGCGGCGTACTCGGCCAGCGAGCCCTGCAGGTCGCCGACGCCGCCGGTCATGCCGTACACCTCGTCGCCCGCGGCGAAGCCCTCCACGCCGGGGCCGACCTGTTCGACCGTCCCGGCCAGGTCGAGCCCGAGCACCGCCGGCAGCACCGTGCGGGCGTGCGCGGCCCGGCCGGCCCGGATCTTGGTGTCCAGCGGGTTGACGCCGCTCGCGCCGATCCGCACCAGGACCTGTCCGGGGCCGGCCGCGGGCCGGTCGATCTCCCGCAGGCGCAGCGGGCCGCCGAACTCCTCCAGGACTACTGCGCGCATGCCGCTCCCTGCCTTCCGTACCGTTGTGCCGGCCCATCCAATCGAACAGACCGGTCTGTTTCTTTCGAGCCCTAAAAGGCCCCACCGTCCCCGGAGCACCGGGCCGGTGGGGCGGGATCAGCGGGGCGCCGGGCAGAACCGCTCGACCAGGGCCCGCGCGGCGCCCGCGGCCGCGGCGGGCAGCTCCGGGTCCTGTTCGAGCTTGCCGGCCGCCAGGGTGCCGTCCACCAGCAGGGTGAGCTGGCGGGCCAGCCCGTCCGGATCGGCGGCGCCGGCCGCCTCCGCGAGCCCCCGCACCCAGGCGCGCACCGCCCGCTTGTGCTCCACGGTGACCGTGTGCGGCAGACTGCCCGGCTCGCTCTCGGCCGCCGCGTTGATGAACGGGCAGCCGTGGAAGCCGTGCCGCCGGAAGGCGTCGTCGACCGCGTCGAAGAGGCCGACGAGCTGCTCCCGGGGGTCGTCGCCGGCCGCCAGCGCGGCGGCCCTCAGCCGGCCCCGCCAGGAGTCGTCGGTGCGGCGCAGATAGGCCGCCGCCAACTCGTCCTTGGACGGGAAGTGCACATAGAGGGTCGACTTGGCGACCCCCGACTCGGCGATGATCCGGTCGACGCCGACACCCCGCAGTCCGTGCTCGGCGAAGAGCTCGCAGGCCGTCGACAGGATGCGCTCGCGCGCCGGGACCCGCTTGGTGGTGACGGCCACGACCTCTCCCGTTCTGCGTCGGCCCGCGGGCACCGGTCGGCACCCTGCCCACACATCATACAGACAGGTCTGTCCGATTCCCGGGACGGGCGGGCCCGCACGGCCCCGCCGGGCACTCCCCCGGTCAGGCCGGGGCGCCCTCGGGGGTGAGCGCCTGCGGCGGCTCGTCGTCCATCTCGAAGGCCATCGGGAACGGCGCACGCCCGGCCAGCCTGAAGTAGCGCACCAGGCGGTGCTCACGCACGGCACGCGCGGCGCGGACCGCGTCGTTGTGGAACCGGCGGGCCATCGGCACCCGGCGCACGGCGGCCGTCAGGTCGGTGACCGCCTCCTTGCCGCCCGGCGCCTCCAGCAGCGCGGTGATCTGCTCCGGGTCGGCGAAGACCGCGCGCAGCGCCAGGCTCAGGTCGCTCTCGGCCACTTCGCGGTGCTCGTCCTCCGCCTGCCGGGCGGCGTGCGAGGCGTCGTACAGCAGCAGCGACGCCGCCGGGTCCAGCAGCGAGGAGGTCGCCAGCTCCTGCGCGACCGAGGCCCGCCGGACGAGCTGGGCGTCCAGCGAGGCCCGGGCGGCGTCGATCCGCGCGTGCAGGCGGTCAAGCCGCCCGGCCGTCCAGCTGAGGTAGACGGCGAAGAGCACGACGGCCGCGATGGACCAGATCCAGGTAGTCACGGCGAGCCAACCTACCGGGCGGCCGACAGGTAGACGTCACGGTCCAGCTCGGTCACGTTGACCGCCAGGTGGACCCGCTCGCCGGGCACGTGCTTCTCCAGCAGGGCCAGCGCCCGCCGGCTCAGCTCCGTCCGCAGCGCCGGCGGGCGCCCGGTGAGGATCCGCAGCTCCAGGTAGACCGCCGAGCGGCCGGGCTCGCCGTCGCCGAGGAACTCCTCCTCGACGGTGCGGAAGCGCGTCTTGCACGCCTCCACCGTGGTGTCGATCAGCTCGGCCACCACCGGGTGCAGCTCGGCGGCGAAGCCCCGCCGGTCGAAGGCCAGCCCCCGGGAGTGCTCGACCCAAATCTGCGGCATCGCCGTCTCTCCTCGTCGTCGGTCTTCCGTCGGCCGTCAGCCGTCGGCGCTAGTCGCGGGCCGCGAGCCCGAACCGCTCGCGCCAGCCGACCCGCTCGTCCTCGGCCACCGGCGGCATGCCGTCGGTGACCGTCTCGTACACCGACAGGATGTCGGCGCCGACCGTGCTCCAGTCGAAGCGCCGCACGTGCCGGGAGGCCGCCTCGCGCAGCTCGGCCAGCCGCTCCGGGCTGCCCAGGAGCTTCACCGCGGCGGAGGCCAGCGCGTCCGCGTCCTCGACCGGGAACAGCTCCCCCGCGTCGCCGCCGTCCAGCACCTGCCGGAACGCGTCCAGATCGCTGGCCAGCACCGGCGCACCCGCCGACATCGCCTCGACCAGGATGATGCCGAAGCTCTCGCCGCCGGTGTTCGGCGCCACGTAGAGGTCCACGCTGCGCAGCAGGCGGGCCTTGTCCTGGTCGCTGACCATGCCGAGGAACTCCACCTGGGCCCGCACCTCGGGGGCCAGGCCCTCGACGGCCTCCTCCTCGTCGCCCTTGCCGGCGACCAGGAGCCGGACCCCGGGCCGCTCGGCGAGGATCCGCGGCAGGGCGGCCAGCAGGGTCGGCAGGCCCTTGCGCGGCTCGTTGATCCGGCCGATGAAGCCGATGGTGCCGGGTTCGCCGTCGGCGGCCCGGCCCTGCCAGCGGGGCTCCGGCTCGGCGTCGGCGAAGAACCGGACGTCCACGCCGTTGGGGATGACCACCGCGTCGCCGCCCAGGTGCTCGACCAGGGTGCGCCGGGCGTACTCGCTGACCGCGATCCGGGCGGACATCTTCTCCAGGCCCGGCTGGAGGATCGGCGAGGCCGCGATCATCGCCCGGGAGCGCGGGTTGGAGGTGTGGAAGGTGCCCACCATGGGACCCGACGCCGACCAGGCGGCCAGCATGGACAGACTCGGCGAGGACGGCTCGTGCACGTGCAGGATGTCGAACCGGCCGTCGTGCAGCCAGCGCCGCACCCGCGCCGCCGACAGGATGCCGAAGCTGAGCCGGGCCACCGACCCGTTGTAGGGCACCGCGACCGCCCGGCCCGCCGAGACCACGTACGGCGGCAGCGCCGACTCGTCCTCGGCGGGCGCGAGCACCGACACCTCGTGGCCCCACCGGATCAGGTGCTCGGCCAGGTCGCGGATGTGGAACTGGACGCCGCCCGGCACGTCCCAGTCGTACGGGCAGACGATGCCGATCTTCACTGCGCGGCCCCCCTGGGTGTCAGGTCGGACAGCCACAGCTTCTGCAGCATGTGCCAGTCCGCCGAGTGCTCCCGGATGCCCTCGGCCCACACGTCGGCGAGGGCCTGCACCATCACCGAGGTGCGCTCGCGCCGGTCGCCCTCGGCGGGCGGCACGATCTCCGGGTGGATCTCGGCCCGCATCACCGGGCCGTCGTACCAGAGCGTCACCGGGAACAGCGCGGCGCCGGTGCGCTGGGCGAGCGCGGCCGGGCCGGCCGGCATCCGGGTGGCCTCGCCGAAGAAGTCGACCTCGATGCCGGCCTCCGAGAGGTCCCGGTCGCCGACCAGGCAGACCAGCTTGCCCTCGCGCAGCCGGCGGGCCAGGGTGCCGATCACCGACACGTCGGAGCCGGTCAGCGCCAGCACCTCCATGCCCAGGCCCTCGCGGTAGGCGACGAAGCGGTCGAACAGCGACTCGGGCTTGAGCCGCTCCGCGACGGTGGTGAACGGGTATCCGCCGGCCGAGGCGATCCAGGCGCCGGCGAGGTCCCAGTTGCCCATGTGGGGCAGCGCGAGCACCGCGCCGCGGCCGGCGGCCATCGCCTCGTTGAGCTGCTCCAGGCCCTTGACCTGCATGCCGTCGGCGATCCGCGCCAGGCTCCAGGTGGGCAGCCGGAACGACTCCATCCAGTACCGCAGGTAGGAGCGCATGCCGGCCCGGGACAGCTCGCGCAGCCGGGCCTCGTCCGCCTCGGGGTGGACCCGGCGCAGGTTGGCCTCCAGCTGCGCCACGCCCTTGCCCCGGCCGCGCCACACGCGGTCCGCGATCGCCGAGAAGAGGGCGCGCGCCAGCGGCTCGGGCAGCCGCTTCACCGCCGCCCACCCCAGCGCGTACAGCCAGTCGACCAACCGGTCCCTCACGCCGCCCCCTCGACTCCGGCCCGCGCCCGGTCGGCCTCCTGGGCCTCCCTGCGCACGGTCAGGATGCGCTGCATCACCGTCACCAGGCTGCCCGCCGCGACCACCCAGAGGGCGAACGGCAGCAGCCACTCCACATAGGGCAGGCCGAACGTGTGCAGCCCCGCCACACCCGCCGCGACCAGGCTGATCACCAGCCGTTCCGCCCGCTCCACCAGCCCCGACACGTCCACCGGGAAGCCCAGACTCTCACCGCGTGCCTTGGTGTACGACACCACCTGACCGCTGGCCAGGCAGAACAGGGCAACGGCGCAGAGCAGGTCGTTGTTCCCGCTGCCCGCGTACCACATCGCCAGACCGCCGAAGATCGCCGCGTCGGCGACCCGGTCGAGCGTGGAGTCGAGGAAGGCGCCCCACTTCGAGGAGCGCCCGGCCTGGCGGGCCATGTTGCCGTCCACCAGGTCGGAGAAGATGAACAGGGTGATCGTGATGGTGCCCCAGAAGAACTCCCCGCGCGGGAAGAACACCAGCGCACCGGCGACCGACCCGGCCGTGCCGATCAGCGTCACCGCGTCCGGGCTGACGCCCCAGCGCAGCAGCATCGCGGCGAACGGCGTCAGAACACGTGTGAAGAAGGCACGCGCGTATTTGTTGAGCATGGCCTTCCCGACCGCTCCGATCTCACCGGACTCCGCCCGCGGCGTCCGTGCCGCCGGGCGGCCGAGCGGATCGGTCCGCCCGGCCGGACAATGGTATCCACGCTGATCGCGGGCTCCGCCGCCCCACGCCCCCGAGCAGCCCGCCGGCCCGACCGGCCCACCACGCGCGGCACACCGGCACGTCGGAGCAGGTGCCCACCGGCACCGCGCACGACGGGCGCGAACGCCGCAGCCACCCGCGAACCGCAGGAGAGCAGCCATGGCGGACCGAGCAGCCACCCACACCGCGGCCCCCACCGTCGAACGACCCGAGCAGCTGCGCAACGTCGCCGTGGTCGGCGGCACGGGCAGCGGGAAGACCACCCTCGTCGAGTCCCTGGCCCTGGCCGCGGGCGCCCTCACCCGGACGGGCAGCGTCCCGGACGGCACCACCGTCGCCGACGCCGAGGACATCGAGCACCAGCAGCAGCGCTCCGTCCAGCTCGCGCTCATCCCGCTGGCCTGGCAGGACTGCAAGATCAACCTGCTGGACGCGCCGGGCTACGCGGACTTCGCCGGCGAGCAGAGCGCCGCCCTGCACGCCGCCGAGGCCGCCCTGCTGGTGGTCTCCGCCACCGACCCGGTCTCGGCGCCCACGCTCGCGCTCTGGCGCCGCTGCCGGGCCGCCGGGCTCCCCACCGCGATCGTGCTCACCCACCTGAACGCCGTCCGGGTACGCCTCGACGAGGTGATGGCGACCCTCCAGGACGCGCTCGGCGAGGGCCACCCGGACACCGTCCTGCAGCTGTGCGACACGGCCCTGCGCGACGGGCACCTGGTCGGCTCGGTCGACCTGCTCACCGGCCGGCGCTACGGCGAACCCGGCGAGATCCCGGAGCTCGACGCCGACCGGGGCCACCTGGTGGAGACCATCGCCGGCGAGGACGACGCGCTGCTGGAGCGGTACGTGGCGGGCGAGGAGCTGGACGCCGCCTCGCTGGGGGCCGCCCTGCGCCGGGAGTTCCTGGCCGCCGCCGTGCACCCGGTGGTGGCCACCGCGCCGCCCGCCGAGCCGACCGGCACCGCGCCTGGGGCGGCCGAGCTCCTCGACCTGATCGCGGCCGCCTTCCCGTCCCCGCTCGACCGGGCCGACGACGGCCTGCCGCCGTGCGACCCGGAGGCGCCGCTGGCCGCCCAGATCGTGCACACCGGCGAGGACCCGTACGTGGGCCGGCTCAGCCTCGCCCGGGTCTGGTCCGGCACCGTCCGCCCGGACACCGCGGTGCACGTCGCGGGCGGCTCCGACGAGAAGGTCACCGCGCTGAGCTGCCCGTTCGGCAAGCAGCAGCGGCCGGTCCCGCACGCCCTGGCCGGCGACCTGGTCTGCCTCGCCAAGCTGGCCTCGGCCCGCACCGGCGACACCCTGGCCGCCGAGGACCGGCCGGAGCTGCCGCGCTGGTCGCAGCCGGAGGCGCTGCTGCCGGCCGCCGTGGAGGCGCACTCCAAGGCGGACGAGGACAAGCTCTCGCAGGCCCTGGCCAGGGTCGCCGCCCAGGACCCGGCGCTGCGCGTCGAGCAGAACCCCGACACCCACCAGCTGGTGCTGTGGTGCACCGGCGAGGCCCACCAGGCAGTGGTGCTGGACCGGCTGCGGACCCGCTACGGCGTGCACGTCGACACCGTCGAGTACCGGGTGGCGCTGCGCGAGACCTTCGCCAGCGGCGCCAGCGGGCACGGGAGGCACGTCAAGCAGTCCGGCGGGCACGGGCAGTTCGCGATCTGCGACCTCACCGTGGAGCCGCTGCCGGGCGGCGGCTTCGAGTTCGTCGACAAGGTGGTCGGCGGCGCCGTGCCGCGCAACTTCATCCCCTCGGTCGAGAAGGGCGTGCGGGCCCAGCTCGCCCACGGGGTGGTCACCGGCTTCCCGATGGTGGACGTCCGGGTGACCCTGACCGACGGCAAGGCGCACTCGGTCGACTCCTCCGACGCCGCCTTCCAGACCGCCGGCGCGCTGGCGCTGCGCGAGGCGGCCGCCAACGGGCGCGTGCAGCTGCTCGAACCCGTCGACGAGGTGCACGTGCTGCTCCCGGACGAGTACCAGGGCGCGGTGCTCAGCGACCTCTCCGCACGGCGCGGGCACGTGCTCGGCACCGAGCCGGGCGGGCCCGGCATGAGCCTGGTCCGCGCCGAGGTCCCGGAGCTCGAACTCACCCGCTACCCGGTGGAGTTGCGCTCGCTGTCGCACGGCACCGGCCAGTTCTCGCGCAGCTACCTGCGGCACGCCCCGATGCCGGCCGGCCTCGCCGCCCAGTACGGGCACGCCTCCTGAGCCGGGGGCGGGCGCGGGGCGGGCGCGGCGGCGGCCCCGGGGGGGTCGGGCGGGGGGGTGGGGGGGGGCCGGGGGGGGGGGGTCGCCGCCCGGGGGGGGGCAGGGGCCCCCGCGGGGGGGCCC
>NZ_JBHWBW010000248.1:0-10987 GCF_042735675.1 Kitasatospora sp. NPDC059571 | reverse complement strand
CCCCAGCACGGCCGGCTCGCCGTTCCGTCCGCTCGCCGAGGCGCTGAGCTCCCACCTGCGCCGGACGGGCCCGCCCCAGGACGCGGAACTCGTCCCGTACCGGCCCGCGCTGTCCCGGGTCGTCCCGGAGTGGCGGTCGGCCGCCGGCCCGGGCGGTCCGGAGTGCGTGACCGAGCTCGCCGAGGCGCTGCTGCGCCTGCTGACCGTCATCGGCCGGGACACCGGCTGCCTGCTGGTGCTGGAGGACATGCACGACGCGGACTCCGAGACGCTGGCCGTGCTGGAGTACCTGGTCGACAACCTCGCCGACCTGCCGGTGCTGCTGGTGGTGACCTTGCGGCCGGAGGCGGGAGCCGCGTTCGACCTGCTGCAGGAGGCCGAGCGGCGCAGGGCCGCCACCGTCCTCGCGCTGGGGCCGCTCGGCGCCCCGGCGGTGCGCGAGCTCGCCGCCGGGTGCCTGGGGGTGCCCGCCGACGGGGTTCCCGCCGCCGTGGTCGACCGGCTGGCCGAGGTCGGCGGCGGCAACCCCTACCTGGTGGAGGAGTTGCTGGCCGACATGGTCGGCGGCGGCGCGCTGCGGCAGGAGGGTTCCCACTGGCGGGTGGCGGGGGACCTCGCCGCCACCGTGCCGGCCCAGGTGGTGCGCGCCTACGCCGGCCGGGCGGCGCGGCTGGCCCCCGCGACCCGGGACCTGGTCGTCCTGGCGGCCCTGCTCGGCCCCCGGTTCACGGTCGCCACCGTCCGGCTCGTCACCGGGCGCGACGAGGGGCGGCTCTTCGCCGAGCTGCGCGAGCTGGTCGAGGCGGAGCTGATCGTCTCCGACGCCGCCGCGCCCGACGCCTACGCGTTCCGGCACGCCCTGATCGGGGAGGCGCTGTCGGCCGGCATCCCGTCCGCCGAGCGGGCCGCCATCGCCCGCAGGGCCGCCGCCGCGCTCCGGGAGGCCGGGCCGGAGAGCGACGACGGGCTCCACCTCGCCGCCCGGCTGCTGGAGGCCGCCGGGGACGGAGCCGCCGCCGCCCGCCTGTACGGCGAGGCCGGCCGGCAGGCCCTGGCCGCCGGCGCCTCGGGCGTGGCCGTCCGGCTGCTCGAACAGGCGCAGCGGCTCGCCGCCAGGTCCGACCGTGCCGGGATCACCGAGACCCTGGTGCATGCGCTCGCCGAGGCCGGCCGGCTGGACCGCGCACTGGAGCTCCTCGGCACCCTCCCGCTCGCCGGCAGTGCCGCCCCGAGCACCGACCGCAGGATCGACCTGCACGTCCGGCTGGCCTGGGCGGCGCTGATGGCCGGGCGGAGCAGCGAGGGCGGCGAGCAGCTCGCGGCGGCGCAGGAGCTCGTCGGCGACCGGGGCGCTCCCGCCCGGACCGCCGCTCTGGCGGTGGTCCGCGGGCACTTGGCGCTCCTGCCGGGGCAGCAGGAGCACCTGGCGGGCACCGAGCGGCAGGCGCTGCTGGCCGCCGAGTTCGCACAGGACGCCGGACTGCCTGAACTCGCCTGTCAGGCATGGCAGTTGCTTGCCATGCTGGCCCGGGAGCGCGGCTTCGACGAGGCCGACGCCTGCCTGACCCGGATGCTGGCGGTGGCCGAGGCCCATGCACTGCCGCACTGGCGGTTCGAGGCGCTGATCCGCCTCGGCGCCAACTCCTTCATGCGCCACGGCGACGCCCGCACCCTCGAGGAGGCGCTGGCCGCCGCGCACGAACTGGGCTCGATCACCCGGGCGCACCGGACGGAGGCGCTGCTGGCCATGTACGCGGTGCTCACCGGCGACCCGGACCGGGCCCGGGAGATCGTCGACCGCTGCCTCGACGCCACCGGCCGGATGCGCAACCTCGCCACCCACCAGTACCTGCTGCTGACCGCGGCCACCCTGGCCGCCCACCAGGGCCGGGCGCGCGAGATGGAGGAGCGGCTGCTCGCGTTCGACCGGGCCGGTGGCGGGCGGACCTTCCTGGTGCCGGTGATGCTGGGCCTGAGCCGCGCCGTGTGCGCCCTGCTGCAGGAGGACCGGGCGCTGGCCGAGGCCGAGTTGGCCGCTGCCGCGGACTGGGAGCGCGACCACCCGAACGTCTTCTACCTGGCCGGCCGCTACGGTCTGCGACCGCTGCTCGACGTCCTCGCGGGCCGCGCCGGCCGCGCGGAGTACGCCGCCGTGTCGGCCGCGCCGGCGGCCGATCTCGCCTGGAACCGGCAGTTCCTGCTGGCGGCCGACGCCGTGCTGCTGGGGCGCGAGGGCAGGGCCGACGAGGCGGCGCGGGCAGTGGCCGACCTGCGGCGCCACCAGGGCGTCTTTCCGACGGGCGGCCGGCTCGCCCTGCGCCTGGTCGCGGAGGCTGCGCTGGCGGACGGCTGGGGCGACCCGGTGGCCTGGCTGCGCACCGCCGAGGAGTACTTCCACGGCCTGGAGGCCACCGCGGTGGCCGGGGCCTGCCGGGCCCTGCTGCGCCGCGGCGGGGCCACCGTCGCGCAGCGCCGCAGCGGTCACGACCGCATCCCGGAGGCCCTGCGCGCCCGGGGTGTGACGATCCGGGAGTACGAGGTCTTCGCGCTGATGGTCGACCGGCCGGGCAACCGGGAGATCGCCCGCAGGCTCGTGATCTCGCCCCGCACGGTGGAGAAGCACCTGGCGAGCCTGCTCCGCAAGACCGGTCTGCCCGACCGCGCGGGACTCCACCGGCTGGCCGCCGAGCTGGCCGCGGGCGGCCCCGGGGCCTGAGCCCACCCACGTCCCTCCGGGAGGCGGGGGCGGGTCGCAAACATGGGGGACCGCGCGGGAAAACATGGGGCCCGATCCAGCATGTACCTGATCACCGGCTGATGTTGACTTGGCCGTGCCGATCGGCCGGCACCGTTCCACCCCATGAACGCACCGTCGCGTTCCCGACGTTGAAGGAGTGATCAGGATGAGCGTTCTCAAGCTCCAGAACCTGCAGCCCCGTGTGGCCCCCGCGAAGGCCTCCGTGTGGAGCGTCACCAGCAGCGGCAGCGACTGCTGCAAGGAGCCGTCGAAGCCGCCGACCAACGCCTGATCCGACCGGGCCCGTGCGGGGGTACGACCGTGCCCCCCACGGGCCCCCCCCGGGCCGGGGGGGGGGCTCCGCCCGCCCCCCCCCGCCCCCCACCCGGTTCACCGGCCGTCGCTGCGGCGGCCCTGACGATCACACAGAGGCGGACATGCGCGACGAACGATGGGTCCACCGGTTCCTGTACACGTGGAACGACACACTGTTCTTCGACCCACTGGATGTCTACTACGAGCCGAGGCCCGACCACTTCCTCGCCTCGCTCGACGAGCGGGAGCGGGCGCGGTTCGTCCGCAGCGGGATCTGGTGGAGCCACCGCCACCACCCGGACCTGCCGGCGCAGGGCTGGAAGATCCACGTGTCGGCGAGTCACCGCAACGTGCGCGAGGTCGCCGCCGCGGTGGTGGCCCACCTGACCGCGCACGGCATCGACTTCAAGATCGCGCTCGACCTCAACATCTTCGAGATGCTGAACTCCAAGGGCATGGCCCGGGGCAGCGGCGGCAAACTGGTCACCGTCTACCCGCGCGACGAGGACGAGTTCCGCACCTGCCTGGCCGATCTGGCCGTACTCCTGGACGGGTCCGAGGGCGCCTACATCCTGTCGGACCTGCGGTACCGGGATTCCAAGTCCCTCTACTTCCGGTACGGCCAGCTGCTGCGCACCTACAGCCTCGACGTCCTCGGCCGGCAGGTGCCACAGATCACCGGGCCGGACGGCGCGGTCACCGATGACCGCCGCCCCGGGTACGCCCAGCCCTCCTGGCAGTCCTGGCCGTTCAGTGACTGGAAGCCCGAGGAGGACGCCGACGACGGCGAGCTGCTCGGCGGCCGCTTCCGGGTCACCGGCGCCATCCAGTTCTCCAACTCCGGCGGGGTGTACACCGCCGAGGACACCGCGGACGGCGACCGGAAGGTCGTCGTCAAGGAGGCCCGGCCGCACACCAACCCCAACCCGCGGCAGGACCACGACGCGGTGGACATCCTCGCCCGCGAGTGGACGTTCCTGAACCGCCTGGCCGGCGCCGGCTCGTTCGCCGCGCCTATCGCCCGGTTCCGCCACTGGGAGCACCACTTCATCGCGGAGGAGTTCGTCGAGGGCACCGACATCCGGTCGGTGCTGCTCGAACGCAACCCGCTGGCCCGGCCGGCGATCACCGCCGAGGGGTCGCGGGAGTTCCTGCGGATCTTCCTCGCGGTGTTCCGCGGACTCGCACGGGCCGTGCGGGCCGCCCACGAGCGCAACGTGGTCCTCGGCGACCTCTCCGCGTCGAACCTGCTCATCGACCCCGACACCTTCCGGGTCACCGTCATCGACCTGGAGTCGTGCCGGCTGGCGGGACCCGAGGCGGTCGACGGGCACCTGGAGAAGCCGGTCGAGCTGTACACACCGGGGTTCAGCCACTCCCGGAAGCGCTCCGGCGCGCCCGGGCCGGAGGACGATCTCCACGCCCTGGCCAACACCATGGCCTACTTCGTCTTCCCGATCGCGGCGATGTCCTACCTGCGGCCGGAGGTGCTCGGCCTCTTCCGGATCTTCACCGACGCCCTCGGCTGGCCCGCCCGGATCCATGACCTGCTGATGGACCTGGCGCAGACCCGCACCACCCTGCCGGAGGTCCTCGACCTCCTGGAGCGCGAGGACGAACTCGTCGACCAGGTCGCGCTCGTGGCGCCGGAGCCGGGCGACGGGACGGCGCCGTGGGCGGCCGAGGCCGAGACCGGAGTGGCCGCCTTCGTCGAGGCCGCCGCCGACACCGACCGGGACACGCTCTTCCCCACGGACCCGTTCGCGCACACCACCAACCCGCTCAGCCTCGGCTTCGGCGCGAGCGGCGTCCTGTGGGCACTGGAGGCCTCCAGCGTCCCCGTCCGGCCCGAGTGGCGGCACTGGCTGCGCCACCGGCTGACCGACCTCGACCCGGCCCAGTACCCGGACGGGCTGATGAACGGCCTGGCCGGCATCGCCTGGACCACCGATGCACTCGGATTCCACGACCGGGCAAGGGAGTTGCTGGCGGAGGCCAACAGGCGCGGGCCGGAGGCCGGCGACCACACCTTCTACTACGGCCTCGCCGGCCTGGGGATGACCAACCTGCGCTTCCACCTCCGCAACGGCGCCGGGGGCGACCTGGCCGCGGCCACCCGGTGCGCGCAGGTGCTGTGCGACACCGCGCAGCGGGACGGCCGGCACGTCTACTGGCTGAACGAGTTCTCCACCGAACGGCCGCTGACCGGGCTGGGCTTCGGCCAGGCCGGCGTCGCCCTGTTCCTGCTGCGGATGCACCAGCTCACCGGCGACGAGCGGTACCTGCGGCTCGGACGCGGCGCACTGGCCTGGGAGATGGACCACGCCGCCCCGGTGGACGACGACGGCGGCCTGGTCATGTTCGACCACGAGGGGACGCTGGAGCCGTACATCGAGGTGGGCTCGGCCGGCGTCGCCCAGGTGCTGCTGCGCTACGGCGACCTCGACGCCGCGCGGAAGGTCCTGCGCGCGGTGGACGTCGGACAGGCGGTGCTCCCCGGCTACGGGTTCGGCATGTCCGGGATCGCCGACGCCATGCTGGACGCGGCCGCCTACACCGGCGACATCTCGTACCGGGCCACTGCCCTGCGGCAACTCGACTTCGTCCGCAGGGTCTTCCTGTTCGAGCCGGACGAGCGCTTCGGCATGCGGCGCCGCGACGGGGTGGCGCCCCTGGGCGTACCCGGTGAAGGGCTGCTGCGCTGCTCCACCGACTACCTGACCGGCTCGGCCGGCGTGCTGCGGGTGCTCCACCGGGCCAACTGCGGCGGAACGGCCGACTTCCTGCTGGACGAGGTGGAGCGGTGAAGGAGCTCTGGCACCTCCTGCGCGGGCACCGGGCCCGCTTCGCCCTGATCGTCGCCGCCGTCACGGTCAGCGGCGGGGCCGAGGCCGTGCTGCACCCCCTGCTGCTCAAGGCGCTGTTCGACCAGGCGATCCTGGCCGGCGACTTCCGCCGGTTCCTCCTGCTCGGCGCCGGCTACCTGCTGCTCGGCCTCACCCTCAACGCCCTCGGCTACTGGATCGCCTGCCGGCGCAAGCGGTTCGAGAACACGCTGGTGGTCGAACTGGAGCTGGAACTGCTGGACCGCGCGCTCGGCATGGACGGCCGGCGGCTGTCCGAGGCCGGCAGCGCCTCCTACGTCAGCCGGGTCCACAACGACGTCTACGAGGGCGTCCTGCCGGCCATCGACGTCTGCGTCCGGATCGCCAAGCAGGCCGTCTCCTCCGTCGCCTTCCTCGGCGTGCTGCTCTACCTGTCCTGGCAGGCCAGCCTCATCCTGCTCGTCATCGTGCCGCCGCTGGTGATCGTCAGCAACGCCATCGCCAGGCGGATCGAGGACAACACCGAGCCCGAGCGGGAGGCCGAGGCGCAGTACATCAACCGGCTGACCCGGACCCTGGAGGCCTTTCACGCGCTGCGCGGCCTGCGGCTGCTGCTGCCCGGCACCCGGACCGCGAACCGGCAGGCGCTGGACGGCTACCTCGGCATCACCTTCGTCAACTACCGGCTCGCCCAGCGGCAGAGCACGCTCAGCGACCTGGTGATGAACCTGTCGGACACCGTGTCGATGGTCATCGGGGCGTACTTCGTCTTCGCCGGCCGGATGACGTTCGGCAGCTTCCTCGCCTTCGTCAACACCCTGTGGCGGGCCGTCACCGGGATCTTCGAGCTCATCAACATGATTCCGCAGGCGCGCCGGAGCACCGCCGTGCTCCGGCGGATCGAGACGCTGCGTGGCTCCCGGACGGTCCCGTACCACGACCCGGCGCCCGCCGTGATGGTCCACGGCGCCCGGGTCGCCTACGGCGACGACACCGTCGTGGCCGTCGACGACTTCCGTCTCGACGCGGGCGAGCACGTCCTGCTCCGGGGACCGAACGGCTGCGGAAAGACCACGCTCCTGCACATCCTCGCCGGCACGCTGGCCCCCGACGCGGGCCTGATCGCGCTGCCCGACCGGGTGGCGAGCCTGACCGCGCCCGTCCACCTGCCCCCGCTGCCGGTGCGCGACCTCGTCACGGACGAGGGCCTGCGCACCTCGATGGGCCTCGCCGGCCTCGCCGACCAGCTCCCCTCCGAGCTGTCCTCCGGCCAGCGCCAGCGGGTCGGTGTCGCCGCCCTGCTGTGCGAGGACGCCGACCTCTACCTCGTCGACGAGCCGTTCGCGAACCTCGACGAGAACGGCAGGGACCTGGTGCTCCGCACGCTCAAGGAGCGGACGGCGGGCCGCGGCCTCCTGGTCGTCCACCACGGCGACGAGCACCTGGACGACCGCTTCGACCGCACCGTTACGCTCGCCAGGACCGCCATGGCCCCCTGACCGCGCCGGACGGACGCCGCAGCCGTCGGGCCGTCAGCGCTTGGCGTAGTCCGCGAAGCCCTGCCAGTCGATCACCACGCAGGGCTCGTCCCCCAGGACCCAGGCGTCGTGGCCCGGCGACGCGGTCATGAAGTCGCCGGGCCCGAAGTCCACCTGCTCCCCGTCGTCCATCACGATCCGCATCCGGCCCGACACGAAGTAGCCGACGTGGGCCGCCTGGCAGGTGGCGGTACCGGCGATCGGCCCGACGTGCTGGGACCACTTCCAGCCCGGTTCGAAGGTCGCCCGGCCGACCGGCACGCCGCCCAGACTGACCAGATCCAGCCGCCCCTTGCCGTCCTCGAAGGGCCGGGACTCCTCCGGCTCGTCGATGCTCCTGCGCACCAGACCCGACATGACGCACTCCCTCGCTGCACCGGGGCGCACGGTACCGCGCCACGCACGGCGGACGTCGCACGCCTCTCCTCCCAGTCTCCTCCCGGGGCGCGGCACCGGCGCCCCGGAAGCGGCGGAGCCGGTCAGCGTCGGGCGGTGCGGCGCGCGGGCGGCGCGATGCGCACCCGGGTCGTCTCGGGCGCGCTCTCGATGTCGTCCAGCTGGGCCGTGATCGTGCGGCGCAGGTCGTCGTCGTCCTCGAAGCAGTGGTCGTGGAAGAGCGTGTGGCCCGTCCACATCAGGTTGGCGCACACCCGCGCCGGCACCCGGCCGGTCTGCGCACCCATGCCGACCAGCGCAACCGACCGGATGCTGCCGGGCTCCTGCGCGTTCTGCCGGTGGACGGCCTGGAAGGCGGCGGCGCAGGCCAGGGCCACGTTCAGGGTCTCGCTCACGTTCTGCGCGGAGCCCTCCATCGTCGGCGCCGAGATCAGGAACCTCGGATTGACCGCCCCGGACGGCACGCACACCGCGCTGCCGACCGGCAGCCGCCCCTCGGCGCGGGCCTTGATCGCCCGCTGGACGCGCAGCTGGATGCCCGCACCGAGGTGGCGCTTGATCACCGCGTCGACCCCGCCGTCCATCCGGCCGCGGGAGTTGGTGGGGCTGACCCAGGCGTCGACCTGGGTGTCGAGGATCGAGCCGGTGCGGATCTCGATCCCCGGGGTGTCGGCGAACGCGGCCCGCCAGGCCTCCACCACCGTCGTGTTGAGGTCGGTCAGCACGACCCTCAGCGGCGGCTGCAGGCGGTTCTCGGTCATGGTCCACTCCCCTGGCTAACGATCTTCCGTCACTCCCGAAGCTAGTGGGCCGCACTGACAGGGCGGCCGGCCCGCCGCGGCCGGGGCGGCGCTGTCACTGGCGGCCGGTAGGACTGTGAGTGCCGTCGGGGACTGACGGCCCCTCATCCCGTGCCACCGGCACGCTTCGACCCTTGCGGAGTACCTCCACCATGAGCGACGCCAACGCCACCGCCGGCGCCCAGCCCGACCCGAACGACCCGCTGGCGCTCGCGGAGCTCTTCAGCGGCGGCGGTGAGCCGTGGCTCCCGCTGCTGAAGCCGGTCATCGAGGCGCAGCCGGGCGCGGCCGCGTTCATCGGCCCCGGCCGCGGGCCGGAGGTCGTCCCCGTCCGTGAACTGACCTTCCAGGCGCTCAAGCCGCACGCGCCGCACAAGTGGAAGGTCGTAGTCTTCGGGCAGAACCCCTACCCGCGGCCGGAGAGCGCGACCGGCATCGCCATGTTCGACAACACCTTCCACGACTGGAAGGACAGCCAGTTCGGCCGGGTCGTCAGCATCCGCTGCCTCATCAAGGCGGCGGCGATGTGGAAGTACGGCATCCCGAAGAAGACGCCGATCGCGGACGTCCGTGCGCTCCTGAAGGAGCAGGACACCGTCCAGCCGCCGGAGTGGTTCCAGGCGATGCTCACCCAGGGTGTGCTGCTGCTGAACGCGGCGCTCACCGCCAGCAGTGACGGGGCGATGGGCGCCGACCGGCACACCGCGTTCTGGCGGCCGGTCGCCGAGCGGATCGTCGAGGAGATCCTCCGGGCCAAGCAGAACGCCGGCGAGGAGGACCGCGGAGTGGTCTTCGCGTGGTGGGGCGCGCATGCGCGCAGCCTGAAGAAGGTCGTCCTCGCCCTGCAGAAGAAGTACCCGGACGTCGAGGTCCGGCACATCGACCACGCCAACCCCGCGGCGCAGGGCGACATCTTCTGCGACGGCGACCACTTCGACATGGTGAACTCGGCCCTCGCGTCGCTGGGCGCCGACCCGGTCGACTGGCTGCCGAGCAAGGGGTGGAACGAGCTCGCGGCAGTGGGCGGCGGGACGGACGGCGGCACCGCCGAGCGGATGGGCGCGTTCATCGCCTCCACCATGGAGCTGCACCAGCTCTACCTCGACCGGCTCGCGAGCGTCAAGGACGAGGGCCTCGAACTCCCGTCGATCACCGGCGTGTTCGACACTCCCCTGCCGGACTTCCGGGACGCCGTCGCCCCGGTGGCCGAGCTGCTGCGCGGCCTGGACCGCCATGTCGACCGGTCGCACGACGTCGGCAAGCTGCGGGCGGACGAAGCGGCCGGCGGCCTGTCCGCCGACGCGATCGCCGCGCTCTACCTCTACACCTGCGAGTCCGCGTTCTACCGGGAGATCAACCGCGTCCTGCGCTCCCCGGACCGGTCCCTGCTCGTCCCGTACCTCCCGTACCTGCGGCTGCTCTTCTCGGCGGTGTCCGGGCTGCCCGCCCGCACCGAGCCGCTGTGGCGCGGGGTCTCGCTCGACCTGCGCGCGCAGTACCCGCTCGGGCGGACCGTGACCTGGTGGGGTGTGTCCTCCTGCACGTCCGAGCTCGGCGTGGCAAAGGGCTTTCTCGGCAGCCGCGGCAAGCGGACGCTCTTCGAGGTGGTCCCCTCGCGGGCCGTGGGCATCCGTGACTTCTCGGCGTTCACCGGCGAGGAGGAGTACATCCTCCTGCCGGGCACGCAGCTCACCGTGACGGACGTCCGGACGGAGCGCGGCGGCCTGTGCACCGTGCGGCTGACCGAGGTCGCGGAGCAGACCCAGGTGTCCTGAGACCGGCGATACGCCGGCGCTACGGCCGCGATACGGAGATCCACAACGATGGTGCCGCCGGGCGGGCAGCGGGGGTCACACGCCGCACGGGGATCCGCCGGATCGCAGCAGTGGACACGGAAGCGGGCAGACAGATGATGAAGAACCTCCTCAAGCGGCTGGCCCTGGGCGCGGCGGTGACCACGGTCGCGGCCGCGGGCGTCGCGGTCACGCCGTCGGTGGCCGAGGCCGCCAGTTACAACGGCGTGTGCGGCTCGGGCTACGGCGTGATCGACACGCTGCCCCTGGCCGAGGGGACGATCTTCCTCACGTACAACCGCTCCAACGGCTACAACTGCGTCGTGACGGTGCGCAACAACCCCAGCTCCTACCTGATGCAGATGGAGGCCTCGATCAAGAAGTCGGGCACCACCCAGTGGAAGCAGGACCTGGACTTCTACACCACCTACGCCGGCCCGGTGTACCTGTACGCGCCGGGCGCCTGCATCGACTGGGAGGGCGGCATCAACGGCGAGGTCAACTACCAGTACCACTCGCACTGCGGCTGACCGGAGCCGCCGTCCGGGCGGTGGGGAGCGGCAGCACGACGGGGCGGCCGGGG
>NZ_JBHWBW010000247.1:0-10993 GCF_042735675.1 Kitasatospora sp. NPDC059571 | reverse complement strand
GGCCGGCGCCCGGGCCCTCCGGGCACCCCGCCGGACCAGGACCGGCGGTCGCCGCCGACCACTTGACTCGCCGGCGGGTGCCCGGCCGGCGGCCGCCTGTCCGGGCAGCCCTGGACTCCCCGGCGATGCGGCCCGCGGACGGACCGTGGTGGCGGAGGTGTCGCATCGTCAACGATGAGGGGGCCATGTCCCGCGGCGCGCGCCGAAGGATCGTCCTGCTGCTGTCCGGTGTGCTCGCAGGTGCCTCGATCGGCGGCTGCTCGGCGGTGTCCGCCCGGAGTTGCGACGGGGTGGACGGGCAGTTGGGGCAGCTCGCATCGGCGGCCGTGCTGCACGCCGCGCCGCCGGGTGCCTCGGTGCCGAAGGAGCCGGCGCAGCCCGGTCCCCTGGGGTACGCGGACGAGGAGTCCGGGTGCACGGACGGGACGTGTCCCGCACCTATGCGTATCCGGGGAAGCGGGACGAGATGCTGTCCTTCTACCGGAGGGCGGCGACGGAGGCGGGCTGGGCGTTCGAGGCGAACCGGACCGGGACGCCCGATGACGTCGCGGGCATCTGCTTCACCAAGGTGCTCGACGGGCGTTGGACCCAGCCGACCGTCGATTTCCGGGTCGGATCCGGGTACGGCCCCGAGGTCGGCGCGTACCGGGTCGAGCCGGGGTCCGCCGTCGACGGGTCGGCGGTCCACTGCTACTGAAGCGGCCCCGCGGGGGCCGCCGTTACGATCGAGGGACGGGGGGATCCGGGCGACCCGCAGGGCGGACATCGTGGCCACACTCGTCTCCGTGAACGTCGGACTCCCCGCGGACGTCAGCTGGCGGGGCCGCACCGTCCGCACCGGGATCTGGAAGCACCCGGTCACCGGCCCGCAGCGGGTGCGCCGCCTCAACATCGACGGCGACGGGCAGGGCGACCTCGGGGGCCACGGCGGCGAGATGCGCGCCGTCATGGTCTACCAGCTCGACTCCTACCGGCACTGGCAGCAGGTGCTGGGCCGCGACGACCTCGGGCACGGCCAGTTCGGCGAGAACTTCACCGTGGAGGGCCTGCCCGACGACGAGGTGTGCATCGGCGACCGCTATCGGATCGGCACCGCGGTCTTCGAGGTGACCCAGCCCCGGGTGACCTGCTACCGGGTCGGGATGCGGATGGACGAGCCGCGGATGCCCGCCCTCCTGGTCACCCACCGCCGGCCCGGCTTCTACCTGCGGGTCCTCGCCGAGGGCGAGGTCGAGGCCGGACAGGAGATCACCAAGATCGCGGACGGGCCGGAGCGGATGACCGTCGCCGAGGTCGACGGGCTGCTCTACCTGCCCGACCGCCCCCGGGACAGGATCGCCACGGCGCTGCGCATCCCCGCCCTCAGTCCGGGCTGGCAGGGCTCCTTCCGGGCCCTGCTGGAGCAGGCCGACGGGGCCGGCCACAACGCCGGACTCGACCCCGACGGCGCGGAGCCCCGGCCGGCCTGGGACGGCTTCCGCCCGCTCACCGTCACCCGGATCGACCGGGAGAGTCGGAGCATCCGCTCCCTCTGGCTGGCCGGCCCCGACGACGCCCCGCTGCCCGCCGCCGCGCCCGGCCAGTACCTCACCGTCCGGCTGGAACCGGACGGCGCCGGCGCGCCGGCCCTGCTGCGCAGCTACTCGCTCTCCGGCCCGCCGGGCGCGGACCGCTACCGGATCAGCGTGAAGCGGGAGCCCGGCGGGGTGGCCGGCAACTGGATCCACGACCACCTGGCGATCGGCGACGTGCTGCCGTCCGCGGCGCCCCGCGGTGTGTTCACCCTCCGCGACGGCACGGGCCCCGTGGTCCTGGCATCCGCGGGCGTCGGTGCGACGCCGGTGCTCGCGATGCTGTACGCCCTGGCGGACACCCGGCCGGAGCGGGAGGTGTGGTGGCTGCACGGGGCGCGCAACGGCGACGAGCACCCGTTCGCGGCCGAGGCCGCACGGCTGCTGGCCCGACTGCCCGCCGGCCGCGTCCGGATCTGCTACAGCCGCCCCGGCCCCGGCGACCGGAAGGGCGCCGACTACACCGACCGCGGACGCCTCACCGGCGACCTGGTGGCCCGGCTCGGTCTGCCCGCCACCGCCGACGCCTACCTGTGCGGGCCGACCGCCTTCATGGCCGAGGTGGCGGAGGCGCTGACCGCGCTGGGCCTGCCCGCCTCGCGGATCCACACCGAGGTCTTCGGCGCGGGCGCCGGCCTCGCCCCCGGGGTCGTGCCCGGCGCCGCCGCCGCGCCGCCGCACCCGCCCGCCGGGCCGCCCGGCACCGGGCCCGCCGTGTCCTTCGTCCGCAGCGGGCTCACCGTCCCGTGGGACCCGGCGTACGGCAGCCTCCTGGAACTGGCGGAGGCCTGCGACGTCCCGGTGCGCTGGTCCTGCCGTACCGGGGTCTGCCGCACCTGCGAGACCCGGCTGCTGGAGGGCGGGGTGTCGTACCGGCCCGAGCCGGTCGAGCAGCCGTCGGCCGGCCATGCGCTGATCTGCTGCTCCCGGCCGGGGCGGGACGTGGTGCTCGACCTCTGACGGCGCCCGGGCCCGGCGGCACCGCGCGGCCGCCCGCGGACCGGCCGCAGGGGCGTTAAGGATGCGTCAAGGTTCCGCGGCCCGTTCCCGCCGGAACGGCTGCCGCCGGGCCGGGCGGGCCGTCCGCAGTGTGGGACCGGACGGCGCGGGCGTACCCCGTACGGCCGGCTCGCGAGCGTCCTGCGGCTCTTGTCGCGGACCGCCCGCAGGCCTCGTGCTGATCGGCCAATTCACTTGCAGGAAATGCCATTTGGCGTATCGGGCCGACCGGCCGGCAGGCGTCCGGGGCAGGTCTGCGCGGGGACTCCGGAGGGGCCCGCCGATCCTCGCACGTGCCGCCCGCGGATCCGTACGGACGGGGAGGAACGGCCCCCCGATGTTGTACACGGTGGCGAAAGAGGCCGATGACCCGTCCGCCTACGCTGGCTCCGCCGCCCACCGGGGCGGCTTGATCGTTTTCGCTTCCGACGGAGTGCACCGTGGCCACTTCACCCCCCCTCCAAACCACCGCCCCTGCGGCGCCGAGCCGTCTGCGGGCGTGGCTGCTGGAGGGCCTGGCGGACATGGCCAAGCAGCACCCCGGCCCGCATGCGCAGGCTCCTGCGCACAAGGGGCAGCGGTGGTGGCGGGTGATGTGCCTGACCGGCCTGGACTACTTCTCGACCCTGGGCTACCAGCCGGGCATCGCGGCGCTGGCGGCCGGCCTGCTCTCGCCGGTGGCGACGATCGTGCTGGTGATCGTCACCTTGTGCGGGGCGCTGCCGGTGTACCGGCGGGTGGCGAAGGAGAGTCCGCACGGCGAGGGCTCGATCGCGATGCTGGAGCGGCTGCTGTCGTTCTGGCAGGGCAAGCTCTTCGTGCTGGCGCTGCTGGGCTTCGCCGCCACCGACTTCATGATCACCATCACCCTGTCGGCCGCCGACGCCACCGCCCACCTGGTGGAGAACCCGCACCTCAGCGGCGCCCTGCACGGCAAGCAGGTGCTGATCACCCTGATCCTGATCGCGCTGCTCGGCGCCGTGTTCCTGAAGGGGTTCAGCGAGGCGATCGGCCTGGCCGTCGGCCTGGTCGGCGTGTACCTCGTGCTCAACGTCGTCGTGGTCGCCGTGGGCCTGTGGCACGTGGTCACCGCGCCGCACGTCGTCACCGACTGGTCGAACGCGCTGACCGCCCAGCACGGCAACATCGTGGCGATGATCGGCGTCTCGCTGGTGGTCTTCCCGAAGCTCGCCCTGGGCCTGTCCGGCTTCGAGACCGGCGTCGCGGTCATGCCGCACATCGAGGGCGACGAGGGCGACACCGAGAACCGCCCCACCGGCCGGATCCGCGGCACCCGCAAGCTGCTCACCACCGCCGCGGTGATCATGAGCGCCTTCCTGATCACCACCAGCTTCATCACCACCCTGCTGATCCCCGCGGACGAGTTCCAGCCCGGCGGTGCGGCGAACGGCCGAGCCCTCGCCTACCTGGCCCACCAGTACCTGGGCGGCGCCTTCGGCAGCGTCTACGACGCCTCCACCATCGCGATCCTCTGGTTCGCCGGCGCCTCGGCGATGGCCGGCCTGCTCAACCTGCTGCCCCGCTACCTGCCGCGCTACGGCATGGCCCCGCACTGGGCGCGGGCCGTCCGCCCGACCGTCCTCGTCCTCACCGGCGTCGCCTTCCTGGTCACCTGGATCTTCGACGCCGGCGTCGACGCCCAGGGCGGCGCGTACGCGACCGGTGTCCTCGTGCTGATCAGCTCCGCCGCCATCGCGGTGACCATCGCCGCCCGCAAGGCCGGGCAGCGCGGCTGGACAGTGGGCTTCGGTGTGATCTCCGCGGTCTTCGCCTACACCACGGTGATCAACATCGCGGAGCGCCCGGACGGTGTGAAGATCGGTGCCTGCTTCATCGCGGCCATCATCCTCATCTCGCTGGCCTCCCGGCTGGCCCGCTCCTTCGAGCTGCGGGTCACCGACGTGGCGCTCGACCCGGTGGCCGAGCGGTTCGTCCGCGACAGCGCGCACCGCTCGATCCGGCTGATCGCGAACGAGCCGAACAACGGCGACCTCGCCGCGTACCGCGACAAGACCCAGCAGATCCGCACCGACCACGGCATCCCGGTCGAGGACGACCTGGTCTTCGTCGAGGTCACCGTGCGCGACCCGTCCGACTTCGAGGCGGAGCTGATGATCCGCGGCGAGGTCCGGCACGACCGCTACCGGGTGCTGACCCTGGAGCACTCCAGCATCCCCAACGCGCTCGCGGCCCTGCTGCTGCACGTCCGGGACGCCACCGGGCAGCAGCCGCACATCTACTTCGAATGGACCGAGGGCAACCCGTTCGCCCAGTTCATGCGGTTCTTCCTGTTCGGCCAGGGCGAGGTCGCGCCGGTCACCCGCGAGGTGCTCCGCGAGGCCGAGTCCGACCCGAGCCGCCGTCCGCGCGTCCACGTCGGCTGACGACACCGGCACTCGCCGCGCCCGACCCGTCAAGGGGACGTCAAGGCCGGGCCCCGGTCCGTATGGAGACCGTCAGGGGCCGCTGCGCCGGGCGTTCCCGCTGGTTGGCTGCATGTGCCGGTCATCCACCGGCGCCGCACGGGTCCCGCGGGACGCCGCCGGCCGCGTCAGAACCCACCGTGGTGGAGCCATGCCAGATCTCGTATTCCTCGGAGTCACGGTCGTCGTGTTCGCCGTCATCGCCCTGATCGCGAAGGGGGTGGAGAGGCTGTGACCGCCGAGAACGTCGTCGGCCTCATTGTCGCCGCCGCGCTGGTCGGCTACCTCGTCCTCGCGCTGATCCACCCGGAGAAGTTCTGACATGACTGCCACTGCTGCGGGCTGGCTGCAGGCCCTCGCCCTGGTGGGCGCGCTGGCCCTCTGCTACCGCCCCCTCGGCGACTACATCGCCGAGCTCCTGACCACCGCCAAGCACCTGAGAGTCGAGCGCGGCCTGTACCGGGTCGTCGGCGTCGACGGCGACGCCGACCAGCGCTGGCCCGTCTACCTGCGCTCGGTGCTGGCCTTCTCGGCCCTGTCGATCCTCTTCCTCTACGGCCTGATCCGGCTCCAGACGCATCTGCTGCTGAGCCTGGGCGTGCCGCAGATGGCGGCCCACCAGGCCTGGAACACCGCGGTCTCGTTCACCACCAACACCAACTGGCAGTCCTACAGCGGCGAGTCCGCGATGGGCCACCTGGTGCAGATGGCAGGCCTGGCGGTGCAGAACTTCGTCTCCGCCGCGGTCGGCATCGCCGTCGTCGCGGCGCTGATCCGGGGCTTCACCCGCAACCGGACGGAGCGGGTCGGCAACTTCTGGGTCGATCTGACCCGGATCGTGCTGCGGCTGCTGCTGCCGCTGTCGATCGTGTTCGCCCTGGTGCTGGTCGCCAACGGCGTCGTGCAGAACTTCCACGGCTTCCACGAGCTGACCACGCTCGGCGGTGGCACCCAGTCGATACCCGGCGGGCCGGTGGCCTCGCAGGAGGTCATCAAGGAGCTCGGTACCAACGGCGGCGGCTTCTTCAACGCGAACTCCGCCCACCCGTTCGAGAACCCGACCGGCCTCACCAACTGGCTGGAGATCTTCCTGCTGCTGGTGATCTCCTTCGCGCTGCCCCGCACCTTCGGCAAGATGGTCGGCGACAACCGCCAGGGCTACGCGATCGTCGCGGTGATGGGCCTGTTCTGGGTGGCCTCGGCCGTCCTGATCACCTTCTTCGAGCACCAGCACGCGGGCACCGCGCTGCAGGCGGCCGGCGGCGCGATGGAGGGCAAGGAGCAGCGCTTCGGCATCGCCGGGTCCGCTCTCTTCGCCGCGTCGACGACGCTGACCTCGACCGGAGCGGTGAACTCGTTCCATGATTCGTTCACCTCGTTCGGCGGCGGACTGACGATCTTCAACATGATGCTGGGGGAGATCGCGCCCGGCGGTACCGGCTCGGGTCTGTACGGGATGCTGATCCTGGCGATCGTCGCGGTCTTCGTGGCGGGCCTGATGGTCGGCCGGACCCCGGAGTACCTGGGCAAGAAGCTCGGCGGCCGGGAGATGAAGTTCGCCTCCCTGTACATCCTGACCACCCCGGCGATCGTGCTGATCGGCGCCGGTACCGCGATGGCGCTGCCGGGTGAGCGGGCGGGGATGCTGAACTCCGGTCCGCACGGCTTCTCCGAGGTGCTGTACGCGTTCACCTCCGCCGCCAACAACAACGGCTCGGCGTTCGCCGGGATCACCGTCAACAGCGCCTGGTACGACACCGCCTTCGGCCTGGCGATGGCGCTGGGCCGGTTCCTGCCGATGGTGTTCGTGCTGGCGCTGGCGGGCTCGCTCGCGCAGCAGCAGCCGGTCCCGGCGAGCGCGGGCACGCTGCCCACCCACAAGCCGCTGTTCGTCGGCCTGCTCTCGGGTGTGGTGCTCATCGTCGTCGGCCTCACCTACTTCCCGGCCCTGGCCCTCGGGCCGATCGCAGAAGGTCTCCACTGATGTCCACCACGCTCACCCCCGCCCCCGCGCCCGTCCCGGTCGAGCAGGGCCAGGCTCCGCACAGAGTCTCGGCCGGCCTGCTCGATCCGAAGCTGATCGCCAAGTCCCTCCCGGACGCGGTGAGGAAGCTCGATCCGCGGGTGATGGTCAAGAACCCGGTCATGTTCGTGGTCGAGGTCGGCTCGGTCGTCACCACGATCTCCGCCGTCGCCGACCCGTCGGTCTTCGCCTGGTCGATCACCGTCTGGCTCTGGCTGACCACGGTCTTCGCCAACCTGGCCGAGGCCGTCGCCGAGGGCCGCGGCAAGGCCCAGGCCGACACCCTGCGCAAGACCAAGACCGAGAGCGTCGCCCGCCGCCTGACCGACTGGCCCGCCTCGCAGGCCGAGGAGGAGGTCTCCGGCACCGCGCTGCGCCTGGGCGACCACGTCGTGGTCGAGGCCGGGCAGACCATTCCCGGTGACGGCGACGTCGTCGAGGGCGTCGCCTCGGTGGACGAGTCGGCGATCACCGGCGAGTCCGCGCCGGTGATCCGCGAGTCCGGCGGCGACCGCTCCGCGGTGACCGGTGGCACCCGGGTCCTCTCCGACCGGATCGTCGTGAGGATCACCTCGGAGCCGGGCAAGACCTTCATCGACCGGATGATCGCCCTGGTCGAGGGCGCCGCCCGGCAGAAGACCCCGAACGAGATCGCCCTCAACATCCTGCTGGCGTCGCTGACCATCGTGTTCCTGATCGCGGTGGTCACGCTGCAGCCGATGGCGACCTACGCCGGCGCCCCGCAGTCGATGATCGTCCTGGTCGCGCTGATCGTCGCGCTGATACCGACCACCATCGGCGCGCTGCTGTCCGCGATCGGCATCGCCGGCATGGACCGGCTCGTGCAGCGCAACGTGCTGGCGATGTCGGGCCGCGCGGTCGAGGCCGCCGGCGACGTCAACACCCTGCTGCTCGACAAGACCGGCACCATCACCCTCGGCAACCGCCAGGCCGCCGAGTTCCTCCCCGCCACCGGCGTGGAGATCGACGACCTCGCGGACGCCGCGCAGCTGTCCTCCCTCGCGGACGAGACCCCCGAGGGCCGCTCGATCGTGGTCCTCGCCAAGAGCGGGTACGGCCTGCGGGCCCGCGCCCAGGGCGAGTTGGCACACGCCACCTGGGTCCCGTTCACCGCCCAGACCCGCATGTCGGGCGTGGACGTCGACGGCAGGCAGGTCCGCAAGGGCGCGGCCGGCTCGGTCGCCACCTGGGTCCGTGAGCAGGGCGGCACGGTCGGCGCCGAGGTGGAGCAGCTGGTCGACGGCATCTCCGCGGCCGGCGGCACCCCGCTGGTCGTCGCCGAGAGGACCGGCGGGAGGGCCCCGCGGGTCCTCGGGGTGATCCACCTCAAGGACGTGGTCAAGGAGGGCATGCGGGAGCGGTTCGACGAGCTGCGGCGGATGGGCATCAAGACCGTCATGATCACGGGTGACAACCCGCTGACCGCGAGGGCGATCGCGGAGGAGGCCGGCGTCGACGACTTCCTCGCCGAGGCCACCCCCGAGGACAAGATGGCCCTCATCAAGAAGGAGCAGGAGGGCGGCAAGCTCGTCGCGATGACCGGCGACGGCACCAATGACGCCCCGGCCCTCGCCCAGGCCGACGTCGGCGTGGCGATGAACACCGGCACCATGGCGGCCAAGGAGGCCGGCAACATGGTGGACCTGGACTCCAACCCCACCAAGCTGATCGAGATCGTCGAGATCGGCAAGCAGCTGCTGATCACCCGCGGTGCGCTGACGACCTTCTCGATCGCCAACGACGTCGCCAAGTACTTCGCGATCATCCCCGCGATGTTCGCCGGCGTCTACCCGGGCCTGCGCCACCTCAACATCATGGGCCTGCACAGCCCGCAGTCCGCGATCACCTCGGCGATCGTCTTCAACGCCCTGGTCATCATCGGCCTCATCCCGCTCGCCCTGCGCGGCGTCAAGTACCGGCCGACCCACGCCGGCGCCCTGCTGAGCCGCAACCTCGGCATCTACGGCATCGGCGGGCTGATCGTCCCGTTCATCGGCATCAAGGCGATCGACCTGATCGTCCAGTTCATCCCCGGCCTGAGCTGAGAGAGGCCAGAACCCCATGCCCACCCTTGTGCGCACCCACCTCACCGCCCTGCGGATGCTGCTGGTGATGACCGTGATCCTCGGCATCGCCTATCCGCTGCTGGTCACCGGCATCAGCCAGGCCGCGTTCCCCGCCAGGGCCAACGGCTCGATCGTGACGGCCGGCGGCAAGGAGGTCGGCTCCAGCCTGCTCGGCCAGAACTTCGACCTCCCCAAGAAGAACCCGAACGACCCGAACGAGGAGGCCGAGCCGGACCCGGCGTTCTTCCAGCCGCGGTTCTCGGCCGGTTCGTACGACCCGAAGGCCTCCGGCGCCTCCAACCTCGGCCCGAACGACGAGAAACTGACCGAGGCCGTCCAGGACCGCCGCGCCGCGATCGCCGCCTTCGACGGCGTCGATCCGGCGAGCGTCCCGCCGGACGCGGTCACCGCCTCTGGCTCCGGCCTCGACCCGCAGATCTCCGTCGCCTACGCCGACGAGCAGGTCAACCGGGTGGCCAGGGCCCGCGGCCTGTCGCAGCAGGACGTGCACCGGTTGGTCGAGAAGTACACCGAGGGCCGTTCGCTCGGCTTCCTTGGGCAGCCCGGGGTCAACGTGCTGCTGCTGAACCGGGCGCTCGCCGCGCAGCAGTGATCGGAGGGCCGGGACGCGGCCGTCCGCAGTGGCCCACTGCCACGGCGGGCGGCCGCACCGGCGTACGCTGCTCCACGGCGCGCTGCGCCGCACCGCCGTACGCCGGGCCGGCCCCCTTCGCGGGTCGTCCGCCGTCCGTCGGACGCCCCAGGGCCGACCGGGTGAGGGGCGTGGTTCACCGTCCGTTCATCCGGGTGGCGGATGGTCCGGAGGCGGTTGGACGGCGGGGCCCGGCACGTCTACATTCCTGTAGTCACGTGCGGTGCCTGCCGTGCCCGCACGTCGATCTCCGGGACGATGGCCCGACATCACTGGGAAGGTGCACGTGAGCGCGATCACTGTCGGACAGGCCGTTGTCCTGGGAATCGTGGAGGGGGTGACCGAGTTCCTGCCCGTCTCCTCCACCGGGCACCTGAAGATCACCGAGGGCCTGATGGGCATCCCGGTGGACGACACCTCGGTGGTCGGGTTCACCGCGGTCATCCAGGTCGGCGCCATCGCCGCCGTCCTGCTCTACTTCCTCAAGGACATCGTGCGGATCGTCTCCGCCTGGGGCCGCGGCCTGGTGAACAAGGAGGAGCGCTACCACCACGACTACAAGTTCGCCTGGTGGGTGATCTACGCGACCATCCCGATCGTGGTGGTCGGCCTGGCCGCGAAGCCGCTGATCGAGAGCACGCTGGCCTCGCTCTGGGTGGTGGCCGGCTCGCTGATCCTCGGCAGCGCGGTGATGTGGGCGGCGGACCAGATGGGCCGCCACAAGCGCGGTGAGGACGACACCAGCTTCAAGGACGCGATGATCGTCGGCTCGGCGCAGATCCTCGCCCTGCTCTTCCCCGGCTTCTCGCGCTCCGGCGCCACCATGTCCGCGGGCCTGATGCTCGACCTCGACCGGGTCGCCGCCACCCGGCTGTCGTTCTTCCTCGGCATCCCGGCGCTCACCGGCGCCGGCCTGTACGAGCTGAAGGACGCCCTCGGCGCCGGCGTCGGCACCACCCCGCTGCTGGTCGGCACCGCGGTGTCCTTCGTGGTCGCCTACGCCTCGATCGCCTGGCTGCTGAAGTACGTCGCCAAGCACTCCTTCAACGCCTTCGTGGTCTACCGGATCGTGATCGGCGTGCTGCTGTTCGGCCTGCTCGGCACCGGTGTGCTGAACGCCTGACGGACCGTCCGGACGCCCGACGGGCCCGCGCGGGGGGGGGGGTGGGCGCCCGCCGCCCCACGGTGTCGGTCACACCCCCGGGGGGTGTCTGGCT
>NZ_JBHWBW010000246.1:0-10997 GCF_042735675.1 Kitasatospora sp. NPDC059571 | reverse complement strand
CAGATAGGTCGGGGTGCCGCCGCCGGCTGGCGCGCGCGCGCGCGCGGGGGGCGCCCCCCCGCGCGGGAACCAGGCGTCGACCGGGTGGCCGTCCGCCTCGGCGCGGTCGCAGACCTCGTCGGACTCGGCGAGCCGAGCGAGTGCCTCGTCCAGGCCCTCGGCGCCGCGGGCCTGGACGGTGAGCCGGGAGAGCTCCTTCAGCATGCCGCAGACCTGGTCGGCGCGCGGTGCCTGTCCGTGCGCGGCGAGGGCACGTCCGCGCGCGGCGTCGGCGGCCTCCCAGCGGCCGGCCTCGGCGAGGGCGACGGTCGCCTCGCAGGCGACCATGGTGTGGATGTCCTGGCCGTCCTCCCACGCCTCGACCTGGTCGGCGAGCAGCAGGTAGTGCTCGGCGGCCTCCCGGTACTCCTCCAGGACCATCAGGCCGCGTGCCAGGTCGAGGCGGATCTGCGCGCTCTGCCGCTCCTCGAACCCGGCCGCGTCCGCCGCCGGCAGCACCGACTCCAGGACGGCGACCGCGTCGGCCGCGCGGCCGCTGTCGCTCAGGACCGAGGCGAGCTGCATCCGGGCGCCCGTCGCGTCCTCGGCCTTCCCGTCGCGGTCGAAGCGGTCGGCGGCCTCGGTCAGCGCCCGGACGGCCCCGGCCGGGTCGCCGGTGTGCTCGCAGGCGTGACCGAGCATCGCGTACGTCGGCCCGTAGGGGAAGGAGTCGTCGTGCCAGCGGACGGCCTCGCCCAGCGCCCGCTGCAGTGCGTCGACGGCGCGGGCGTGCTCGCCGCGCACCAGCTCGACCTGGCCGAGCAGGCCGAGCACGCGCGGGGTGCGCCAGGGCAGCCCGTCCTGCTTCAGCTGCGCGACGATGGAGGAGAGTTCGGTGCGGGCCTCGTCCGCGCGGCCCTGCCGTGCGGCGAGGTCGGCCCGGTAGAGGCGGGCGGTGGCGACGCGGTGCGCGACACCGGCCGCGGTGCTCGCGTCGTGGTACGCCGTGACGGTCCGTTCGAAACGGGCCACCGTGTCGTCGGCCGGCTCGGGCAGGGTGTCGACCAGTTCCCGGTAGCCGGCGTAGGCGTGCAGGTGCAGCACCGACAGCCGGTCCTCGGCCGGGTCGGAGCCGGCCGTCGCGCCCGTCCGGGCCGCCTCGGCGGCCAGCTCGTCGGCGCCGCGCAGCGCCTCGTCGAGCACCTCCCAATCGGCGCGGGCGCCGTCCTCGCCGAGGTGCGCGGCGGCGGCGCGGGCCCGCATCACCAGGGCCCGGCCGGGCACGCCGGCGCCCTCGTACAGGTCGGCGGCGGCGAGGAGTTCGGGCCGTGCCGCACGCCACTCGTCGCGTTCGAAGGCGCGCTGGGCCCGCTGGTCGGCGAGGTCGGCGCGGATCCGGTCCAGCGGTCCGACCCCGGGGTGGTCGGTGTGCGCGTAGTCCTCGGCGCCGATGGCGTCGGCGACCCGGTCCCAGAGCATCCGGGCGTCGGGGTGGTCGACGCGGTCCAGCTCGCGGGCGCGGAGCACCAGGGCGGCGAAGTCCGCAGGGACGGGTTCGGCTTCGGGCCGGGGTGCGGGGACGGCCGCCGGGGCGGGCACCCCGGCGGCCCGCACGCCGAGGGCGAGCGGCTGGGCGAGCAGCGGTTCGGCGGCGAGCCGGGCGAGCCGGCTGTCGCCGATCCGGGTGGTGCCGTTGCGGGCGTCGAAGCGGGCGGCCAGCGCGGCGGCCTCGCCGCTGACGTGGGCGTGCAGCCCGGCGACCGTCCAGGACCGCCCGGCGGGACCGGCGGCCGGCAGCTCGCCGTGGCCCTGTGCGACAAGGCGGGCGGTGAGGACCTCGGCGCCGATGAGGAAGCCGAGGAGGGACAGCAGGTCGCCCTGGCCGTCGAAGAGTCCGCGGTTCTCGGCGAGGATCTCCAGGCCGCGCGGCTCGTTGCCGGACAGCGCGCAGAACTCGAGGTGCAGGCCGATCTGGTGCGCGGCGGACGACTTGCCGCGGGCGCCGCGGTAGCCGACCAGGTGGCCGGAGCGGGCCTCGTCGAGGCGGCCCTCGCGCAGCAGCGGCAGCAGCGCGGAGGCGTGGCTCGTCCAGGGCTCCTCGCTGCAGGTGCTCTCGCCGGTCAGCACGGGCTGCCACTCGGCGAGCGCGCGGGCGTCGTCGCCGCGCCACAGGTGGTGGCGGGCGCGGGCGCGGATCTCGCAGGCCCGGCAGTCGCTCATCAGCGAGCGCGGCCGGGTGGCCCACAGCTCGAAGGCGTTCTCGACGGCGGTGCCGGTGTGCGCGGCGAGGTGGAACCGCTGGGCGTAGTACGGCTGCAGGCCGTGGCCGGCGGCCTCGTAGCGGCTGCGCATCTCGCCGTGCCAGCGCTCGATGGCCGCGAGCGGCACGTCCGGGGTGGAGCACAGCGCGGAGGCGACCCACTTGAAACGCCAGAAGACCTGCTGGCGGGCCCACTCGTTGAAGTCGTCCGGGTGGCTGTCCCACAGCTTGAGGATGCGGGCGAAGACGACCGGCGCCTTGCGGGCCTCGCCGTCGTACTCGTACGCCTCCATCAGGTCCATCAGGGCGAGGACCTGGAGGTCCCGGCTGTCGGGGAACTGCTCGGCGGCCTCGGCGAGTTCCTCGGCGGTGACGGTGCGCGGCCGCCCGTACGGGCGGGTGTCGTTGGCGCGCAGCGCCTCGGCGAGCGCCTCGGGGGTGTCCGTCATCAGGACTCCTTCTGCGGGTCGGCCGTCTCCTGGCCGAGCATGGCGTGGTCGAGCAGGCCGATGAACGAGCGGTTGAGCAGGGCGCTCTCACCGGCGGTCAGCGGGCGGCGGGTCAGCAGCACGGCCTGCCCGTACAGGGCCTCCGCGGCGATGACCGCGAGTTCGCGGCCGGTGACGGTGGCGGCGCGGCGCACCAGCGGGTTGAGGTGGTTGAGGACGAGCTGGGCGCGGGGCACCTCGGAGCGCAGTGAGCCGAGGATGTCGGCCCACAGGCCGTCGGCCTCCTCGGCGAGGCGGGCACGGCCGCGCTCGTGGCGGGCCTCGCGGTTGTCGAGGAGCAGGGCGGGGGCGCTGGCGGGGTGGAAGCTGCGCAGCGCGACGTCGCAGTCGAAGCGGCCGACGACCTCGCGGGCGGTGGCGAGGAAGGCGGCGGCGGCGAGTTCGGCGGCCGGGTCGACGCTGTCGAGGTGGGCGGTGACGGTGCCGGGGTCGAGGTCGGCGACGGAGGTGCCGGGACGGATCTCGGGCAGCCGGTGCACCAGGTCGCGGTCGTAGGTGTAGCCGCCGTTGACGACGCCGAGGCCGGCGGCGCCGGCGATCGGCGCGACCTGGCGGAACTCCTCGACGGTGCGGGCGACCAGGACGACGGGGTGCGCCCGGGCGAACTCCTCCAGGGTGACGTTGCCGTCGGTGGTCTCGAACGGCAGCCAGGGCAGCAGCATCGTCAGGAGCTCGTCGTCGTAGCGGGCGAGCGCCTTGACGGCGAGGTGGTGGACGCCGAGGAAGCGGTGCAGCAGCGCCGGGTCGCTGGCGGACAGGCCGGTCAGCCAGTCGCGGATCCGCACGCCGCAGGCCTCGCGGACCGCGGCGAGCGTCTCGTCGGCGTACAGGCCCTCGCGGGAGGCCGTGGGCCGCAGGCCGTCGGCGTCGACGACGCAGCGGACGAAGAACGCCCAGTCGGGCAGCAGGTCGTCGGCCTGGTCGGAGACCAGCATGCCCTTGAGGTGGACCCGGTGGCCGGCCCGCCGGGAGGGCGGTGCTGCGTCGGGCAGCACGTAGGCGGCGCCGCGCAGGCCGACCAGCGGCAGGTCGAGCTCGATGGTGTCGAGCGGGGTGAAGTCGAAGGTGTCGCGGCAGTACGCGGCCAGGGCCTCGCGGCGGGCCAGCGGGGAGCCGTGCCGGACGTCCCACGGGGCGGGTGCGTCGATCCGGGTGACGGTGCCGCGGGCGTCGGTGACGGTGACCTCGTGGCGCAGCAGGCTGCCGTAGTGGCGGGCGAGTTCGACGACCTGGTCGTGGCGGGTCCACTGGGCGGCGTCGGGGCGCGGGGTGAGGTGCACGGTGGTGCCGGGCTCGGGCATCGCCGAGGCGGGCAGGGTGGTGATGGTGTAGCGGCCGTCGGAGTGGCCGCGCCATTCGACGACGGGGGCGTCCGGGGTCTTGGCGGAGCGGCTGACCACCCGGATCTCGTCGGCGACGACGAAGCAGGCGAGCAGGCCGATGCCGAACTGGCCGATGAAGTCGGTGCGGGCGGCGGCGAGGCCGCTGCCGTCGAGGAGCCCCTGGGCGTCGCGCTTGGAGCTGCGGCCGATGGTGGCGAGGAAGGTGTGCACGTCGGCCTCGCTGAGGCCGACACCGGTGTCGGTGACGGTGAGGTCGCCGTCGGCGCGGACGGTGATCCGGGCGGGGGCGTCGGGGTCGAGGGCGCGCCGGGCGGATATCGCGTCGACCGCGTTCTGCAGGAGTTCGCGCAGGTAGACGCGGGGGCTGGAGTAGAGGTGGTGGGAGAGCAGGTCGACCAGGCCGCGCAGGTCCACCTGGAAGGTGTGCGCGGTCGGGGCGGCACCGGGGGTGCCGGTCGGGTTGCTGCTCGGGGTGCTGTCGGTCGGTGACACCGGGGCGGGGCTCTTTCGGTTCGGCGGCGGGTTGGCCGGGCTTCGGGGGCCGGGTGCGGCGGGCGACTCGGGCGGCGGGGCCTCTGGTGGAGGCGCCCCGCCCTGGGGCGGCTAGCCGGCGCGGGCCGCGAGGTCGCGGAACTTCACGTACGCCTCGGCCGGCGAGCCGTTGAGGTAGGCCCACGGGTACCGGGTGACGGCGCCGTCGAGCTCGCGGAAGAGCAGGTTGGCGGCGGCGGGCTGCCCGGCGAGCGAGAGCGCCATGGCGAAGGTGTTGTGGGCGGACTGCCAGCCGCGCGGCCGGCTGTACGCGGGGTGCCGGACGGACCGGTCGGCGGCCTCGTGGAGCCGGTCGCGGACGGCCGGGCTGTTGATGTAGGCGCGGGCGTCGGCGCCGTCAAGGGAGAGCCAGTGCTCGAGGTGGGCGAGGGCGACCAGTTCGCCGAGCGGGCTCCCCTCCGGGGCGGCGAGCATCGCGGTGCGGGCGAAGTCGTGCATCTCCTCGTGCGAGCCGCCCCACTTCTCGCACAGCTGCTGCAGGCGCTGGCGGTGCGAGCCGAGGTGGTCGGCGCGGCGGCGCAGCGCGGCCTCGAAGCGGTACCGGGCGGCGTCCGGGCCGAGCGAGGCGCCGCGGGCGCTGATCTGCAGGAAGTACCAGGGGGCGAGCCAGGTCGGCTCGCGCTCGGCGGCCTCGTAGAGGTGCTGCTCGGCGCTCTCCAGGCGCTCGCCGAAGACCCTCCACTGCTCCTTGCTGACGTGCTGGGCGGTGGCGCGGGTGCGGGCCTCCCAGGCCCAGGAGACGTGGCGGGCGCCCAGGAGCAGCAGCGGCAGCGCGGAGTCGGGCTCGTCGGCGGCGGCCCCGGGCAGCCAGGTCTCGCTGCCGGGGGCGTCGGCGAGCTGGGCCACCAGCCAGGTGAGGTCGGCCTGGTCGGCGACGGCGGCGAGGCCGTCGCGCAGGGCGGGCCAGTCGGCGGCCGCGTTCTGGTCGAGCATCAGCCGCAGGTCGGCGTCGCCGAAGGCCGGGTCGATCGCGGGTGTTTCCCCTCCCGCGTGACCGGACCGCCGTCCGAGCAGGCGTCCGAGCAGCGACATGGCACAGCCCTCCCCGTGCCGCCGGTCGGGTACAACCGCGGCACGCGTTCGTTTCTCAGTGCGTTCACACAGGTCACGGGCCGCACATGACGACCACACGAACGGAGTACATATCACGGCCGGGCGACAAGCGGGCAGTCGATTACCGTCCGGTCGGGGCCCCGCGCGGCCGCAGGCCGTTCGGACACGGCGCGGCACGGGGGCCGCGGGCGCCGCGGCGCGGGGTGCCGACCGGAGACCCACCCGTTCGAGTGACAATGCCCGGTCGGGCGCAGGGGTCTGTAGGAGTCTCTCCAGCGGTACACGAACATCCGGCGTCGCCGTCCGGCGACCGCAGCACGGAGGATCCATGGCGAACACCCCGGAAGACCTCTCCTACACCAAGGACCACGAGTGGGTCCGCCCGCTGGGCAACGGCCGCGTCCAGGTGGGGATCACCGACCACGCCCAGCGGCAGCTCGGTGACATCGTCTTCGTCGAACTGCCCAAGGTGAAGGACCGGTTCGAGATCTCGGAGCCGTTCGGCACCGTGGAGTCGGTGAAGGCGGTCACCGAGGTCTACGCGCCGCTCGGCGGCACGGTGACGGCCGTGAACACGGAGTTGGGCGACGAAGCCGAGCTCGTGAACACCGACCCGTACGGCGAAGGCTGGATGATCGAGGTCGAGGTCGCGGACAAGAAGCACCTCGCCGAACTGCTCTCCGCCGCCGAGTACGAGGACTACATCAAGGCGGAGGCCGCCGAGTAGGCCGCGCGGGAGGCGCCGGCGGGCCGGGGCTTCGGCGCCCCCGGCCCCCGGCGTGTCCGGCCGCGGGTCGATTCGGTTCCGGATCAGTTCGGTTCCCGGGCGGGCGCATCGGCGGCGGTGTCCGCCCCGGCGGGGCGGGCGTCCCCGTCCGGGGCTGCTCCGCCCGACGGCATCCGGCCCGGCGTACGGACGGCCGGTACGGCGAGTACGGCCGCGGCGGCCACCACCTGCCACAGCGCGCCGAGGGCGAGCACCGGCCCGGCGCCGAGCCGGTCGGCCACCCGGCCCGCCGCGGCGAGCCCGAGCGGGCCGAGGACGAACGCGCCGAGCGCCTCGAAGGAGTGCACCCGCGCCAGCGATCCGGCCGGGATCCGCTGCTGGGTGACGGTGGTGAAGAGCGTGTCGCAGACCGCCGCGCCCACACCGGCGAGCAGCGCGGCCGCCGCCGTCCACGGCAGGGGCAGCCCGGCGGCCAGCGCCGCCGACGGCAGTGCCCAGCCGACGGCGGCCGCGGTGGCGACCGCCAGCGGCCGGTGCGGGCGCCGACGCAGCATCAGCAGACCGCCGAGCACGGCGCCCGCCCCGTACACCGCCATCACCAGCCCCCAGCCGCGGGCCCCGCCGAGCCGCTCCCCGGACAGCAGCGGGCCGAGCACGAGGAACGGCGCCCAGACCAGCAGGTTGAACAGCCCCATCTGCAGGGTCGTCAGCCACAGCCAGGTCCGGGAGCGGAACTCGGCCCAGCCGTGCCGGAGGTCGCCGAGCACCGACCCACCGCCCGGCCCGGCTGCCGGCCGTACCGACACCCCGGCCAGGGCGAGCGCGGAGAGCGCATACGAGGCCGCGTCCAGCGCCAGGACCGGACCGGGTCCGAGCGCGGCCACCAGCAGGCCGGCCAGCGCAGGACCGGCCACCGTGCTGGTGGAACGGGCCAGCCCCAGCAGGGTGTTGGCGTCCGCCAACAGGGCCGGCCCGCGCACCAGGCCGGGCACCAGCGCGCCCAGCGCCGGGAAGGCGAAGCCCTCGCCCACCCCCCAGAGCGCGGCCGCCACCGCCATCACCCAGAGCGGTGGACGGCCCGTCAGCAGCAGTGCCGCGAGGACGGCCTGCACCGCACAGCGCAGCAGGTCGGCGGCGAGGGCCACCCGGCGCCCGCCGAGCCGGTCGGCGACCACCCCGCCGAGCAGCAGGACGAGCACGATCGGCACCACCCGCGCGGCCAGCACCGCGCCGAGCGCGCTGCCCCCTCCCCCGCCGGCCAGGACGGCGAAGGCGATGGCGACCGATGCCATCGCGGAGCCCAGCAGGGAGGCGGCCTGGCCCAGAAGGAAGCGGCGGAAGGCGGGTTCGCGCAGGGCGGCCGCGCGGCCACCCGCAGTGATGGGGGTCATGGCAGGAGTCTCACTGCCATGAGCCGACTGCCACAAGCATTCCTGAGTCTTTCCGACGCAACAATCGCGCACCGCAGTAAACACCCCCCGATGACGGGCCGGATGTCAGCGGTGGTCCAATGGTTCGGTGATTTACTGCGACACCTCGGTGCCGGTGGAGTACGCGGTGGCGGTCGACCGCTACCTGGCGGCGGCACCGCTCGGCGAGGGCTCCCGCCGGGTGTACCGGATCGCCCTCGCCAACTGGGCCTGGCTGCTGGCCGGCCGCCCCGTGCCGGTCGGCGCTGCCCGGCGCGGCGCCCACCCGCCGGTCCTGCCGCTGAAGGTCCTGGACGGCCCCGGAGCGGCGGAGCTGCTGCGCGGCGCGCTCGACCGGCGGTGCACCGACGCCGACCCGCGCACCGTCCACCGCGAGCTGTCGATCCTGCGCGGCGCCCTCGCCCACTGGCAGGACCTCGGCTGGATCGCCGCCGATCCGGCGGCGGGGCTGCGCCCGCTGCCCCGCCCGGACGGGGGCGCCGCGGCGCTCGGACCCGAGCAGCTGCGGGCCGTCCTCGCCCTGCGGGTACCGCTGCGCGAACGGGTCACCTGGCGGCTGCTGCACGAGAGCGGCGCACGCGTGGAGGCCGTCCTCGCCCTGGACGTCGACGACCTCGACCTGCTGCACCGCCGGACCCGCCCCCGCACCGGCCGCCCCGCCCTGCACTGGCAGGCCGCCAGCGCCCGCCTGCTGCCCCTGCTGGTGGCCGGCCGCACCGAGGGCCCCCTGCTGCTCACCGAACGCCGCGCCCCGGCCGGCACCCCGGCCGCCGACCGCTGCCCCTACACCGGCCGCAGCCGGCTCTCCTACCGGCGCGCCGCCGAGCTGCTCACCACCGCGACCCGCCGCCTGGACCCCGCCGGCCGCGGCTACACCCTCCACCAGCTCCGGCCCGGCCCGGCCACCGAATCCTGACGCCGGCCGCCCGGCGGTTCTAGCCTGGCGCCATGGAGGGCTTCGCGACCACCGAGTTCCAGCTCGTTCTGCTGCGGCGGATGGCCGACTTCCAGCCGGAGCGGGTCGAGCGGGCCGTGCACCGGCTCGGGGCAACCCGGGCCGGGATGCGGGAGGCGAACAAGCGCTGGCAGGCGATGGTCCGCTCGACGCGCTTCCCGCACGGCGGCCGCCGGTACGCCGCCGTCCTCGGGCCACCGGTGGCCGTCCTCCCCCGCCGGATCGGCGACCTCGTCTGCACGGCGCAGCAGTGGGCGCTGCCGCTCTGGCCCGACCTGCGTTTCGAGATCCTGCTCGGCCCGGGCGGCGACGCGGGCCCGTCGTGGAACGAGTGGCTGGTCCGCGCCCCCGACGCGCCGGTGCCGGAGCTGAGGGCGCTGCCGGACCTGGCGCCGTGGAGCAGTGTGGTCTCGGACGTCGCGGCCGCCTTCCCGCCCGCCGTTCCGCGCGAGGGCAGTGCGCCGACCCGGTGGGAGCTCGACCTCACCGTCCCCGACGCGTCGGGCCGGCCGGTGCCGTGCACGGCCGACTTCACCTGGGGCCTGCTGCAGGAGGTCCGGGTCCGCGAGCTCGAACGGCCGGTGCCGAACCAGGCCCCGTGAGCCGCGTGCGCCCGGGCGGTGGGCCCCGGACGGCAGGACCCCGTCAGACCCGGGCGGCCGCCCGGAGGTCGTGGTCGAAGGCCAGGATGTCCTCGCGGGTCAGCGAGGTCCGCGTGCGGCCGACGGCGTGCAGGTAGTCCTCGGTGCGGGGCGACTGCGCGTCGGTGCGCGGATCGCCCGCGAGGTGCCGCTCGAAGGCGGTCTGGGCCGCGGTCTGCGCCGCGTACTCGATGTCCGCCGGGGTGAACCGGTCGCTGGCCTCGACCAGGGCGTCCAGGTCGAGACCGGCCACCCGGTCCGGCCCGATGTAGCGGGTCCAGATGGCCCGGCGCGCCTCCGGGTCGGGCGGCCCGACCGGGATGAGGAAGTCGAAGCGGCCCGGCCGCAGGAACGCCGCGTCCAGCGAGCGCACCGCGTTGGTCGCACAGATCAGCAACCGCCGCTCGCCCCGGCGGAACTCCGGGATGAGCTTGAGGAGTTCGTTGGTCACCCGGTGCGCCTGGCTGGCCGGGTCCTGCCGCTCGGAGGCGATCTCCTCCGCCTCGTCGAAGAAGAGCACGACCTCCTCCAGGTGCTCCACCTGTGCGAACAGCCGGCGCAGCCCGTCCGCCGCGCCGCCCCCGTCGTCGGCGAGGTGGTACGGGAGCACCTCGACGAACGGCCAGCGGAGCCGGGAGGCCACCGCCCGGGCGAAGGTGGTCTTGCCCGTCCCCGGCGGCCCGAACAGCACCACCGCCCGCGGCGGCACCAGCCGGTACTGCTCCGCGACCTCCGGGTGCTCCAGCGGCAGCACCAGCCGCCGTTCGATCAACTCCTTCTCCGCGGCCATGCCGGCGATGCCGTCCCAGAGGCCGCTCGCCGGCACCGCGCCGCCGAGCTGGTCGAGCAGGGTCGCCTCCGCCGAGGCGGGCGAGAGCAGCTTCTCGAAGTAGCTCAGGTCGGGCCGGTAGGTGTAGCCGGAGTTCTTGAAGGCCTGCTCGCCGACCTCGCCCTCCGGCAGCAGCGCACCGATCCGGCGCACCCCCGCCTCGGAGAGCCGCTCCTCCAGCACGGCGAGCAGTGCCGACCCCATGCCGTGGTGGCGCCACTCGCGGGCGATCGCCAGCCGCAGCACCCAGGCCCGCTCCTGCGCGGTGGAGGCCACCGCGGCGCCCACCACCCGTGCGCCGACCGTCGCGACGACGGCGGGCGTGTCCGCCCGCAGCGCCCCGACGACCTCGGCGAGGCTGACCGCGGGATCCGCCGCGGTGTCGCGCGACTCCTCCCAGATCCGCACCACCTGGTCCAGGTCGCCTTCCGCCAGGTCCCGGATCCGCCAGGGCTTCATCGCGCCGTCCTCCCGGCCGTGCTCGCCCCGCGCACCGCCGTCCCGCACGGGGTGGGGCCCCGGGTCGCACGGCCGGTGCCGGCCGCGGCCGGCGGAGCAGCCGCCGAACGGCCCCTTCCCGGCAGTCTAGGCACCACCGGGCGGGCCCGCAGGGCCGTGGCCGACGGGCCGGCGGGCCCGGCAACCGGCATCGCCCGCTGGCCGGGGCCGCGCCGCGGCGCGCTACAGCCCGTGGCCGCGCCGCCGCTGCCCCTCGCCAG
>NZ_JBHWBW010000245.1:0-11146 GCF_042735675.1 Kitasatospora sp. NPDC059571 | reverse complement strand
CCGCCGAGCCGCCGGCGCCCCCGCCCCGCCCGGTACCGGGATGGCAGCGCCGCTGCGCGGCCGCCGCCGAGTGGTACGTCCGGGTGGTGGCCCTGCTCAACCTGGTGGCCGGCCTGATCGAGCCGTTCCGCGAACAGGTCCAGCGGGCCAACCGCGGCGAGCTCTTCACCCCCGTCCTGGTCGCCTCCGGCTTCACCGGCGCGCTCTTCGCCGGGCTGCTCGCCGTCATGCTGCGCCGCCGCAAGCGCGCCGCCTGGCTGGTCACCACCGTGCTGGTGCTCCTGTACACGGCGCTCTTCGGCCTCGCGCTGGCCTACCCCGAGTACCGGGCGCACCCCTTCAACTGGGTCTCGGCCGCGATCACCGTCGCCCTGCTGGCCGTCCTCCTGCTCGGCCGACGGGCCTTCACCGCCCGCGGCGGGCGGGGGAACATCGCCCTCGCCCTGACCGTGCTCGTCGTCGGCGGCGCCCTGCTCACCGTGCTCGGCGCCGCCGTCGTCCGCGCCACCTACGCCGAGGCGCCGCCGGACTGGGGCGACGCCTCGGTCTACGTGCTGCTGCGCCTGGTCACCCTCTCCGGCGTCGTCCAGTACGCCGACGTGGACGTGCCCGGCTGGGTGGACCTCGGCATCAACCTGTTCGGCGCCGCCCTGCTGCTGGTCACCCTGCGGGTGCTGTTCCGCTCGCCGCGCGGCCGGGTCGAGCAGCGGCCGGACGACGAGCGCCGGCTGCGCGACCTGCTGGACCGGCACGGCGCCCGCGACTCGCTCGGCTACTTCGCGCTCCGCCGCGACAAGTCGGTCATCTGGTCGCCGTCCGGCAAGGCCGCACTGCTCTACCGGGTGGTCAACGGCGTCGCCCTGGCCTCCGGCGACCCGCTCGGCGACCCGGAGGCCTGGCCGCAGGTGATCGAGGCCTGGCAGCGCGAGGTGCGCGCCCAGGGCTGGATCCCCGCGGTGACCGGTGCCGGCGAGCAGGCGGCCACCGCCTACACCCGCACCGCCGGGCTGCGCGCCCTGGAGTTCGGCGACGAGGCGGTCGTGGCGACCGCCGGGTTCAGCCTGGAGGGACGGGCCATGCGGCCGCTGCGACAGGCGCACGGCCGGGTCCGCAGGGCCGGCCACCGCGCGGTCCTGCGCCGGCACCGGGACATCCCCGCCGACGAGATGGCCGGCCTCGTCCGGCTTGCCGACGCCTGGCGGCACGGCCGCACCGAGCGCGGCTTCTCGATGGCGCTCGGCCGGCTCGGCGACCCGGCCGACGGCGACTGCCTGATGGCCGAGTGCCGGGACGAGAACGACCGGACCTGCGCGCTGCTCAGCTTCGTCCCCTGGGGCGCGCACGGGCTCTCGCTCGACCTGATGCGCCGTGACCGGGAGTCCGACAACGGCCTGGTCGAGTTCCTGGTCACCGAGCTGCTGCTGAGCGCCGCCGCCGGGGAGCAGCCGGTCACCCGGGTGTCGCTGAACTTCGCCGTGTTCCGGACGGTCTTCGAGGAGGGCGGCCGGCTCGGCGCCGGGCCCGTCCTGCGGCTGTGGCGGGCGGTGCTGCGGTTCGCCTCGCGCTGGTGGCAGCTGGAGTCGCTGTACCGGTCCAACGCGCGCTACCGGCCGGACTGGCAGCCGCGCTACCTGCTCTACGAGAAGTCGACCGAGCTGTTCGCGATCGGCCTGGCCAACGCCGCCGCCGAGGGTTTCCTGACCCGGCCGCGGCTGCCCGGCACCCGGCGCCGGCGCTCCGCCGCTCACACGGACGGGGCAGCGGCGGATGCCCCGACCGGCTGACGGACCTTCACTGGAGTCGGGCGGGCCCGCCGGGCCCGCACCGGGGACGGGAGCAGCGGTGGCCGCACGGCACGGGAGCCCCTGGCCGGGGACGCTGGCGGCCGGCGCGGCCCTGGTCCTCGGCGCCTGGCTGCTGCACGGCGGGCAGATCCTGCCGCCGGTGCCCACCGCCGCCCAGGGCTTCGACGTGCACGGCGCGCCGATCGTGGTCGCCCCGCCGATGCGGCGGGCCGTCCCGACCCGGATCCGGATCCCGGCGGTCGGCGTGGACGCACCGGTCACCCGGCTCGCCCTCGGCGCGGACGGCGCCCTCCAGCCGCCCCCGGAGGAGGACGCCAACCTGGCGGGCTGGTACGCGGCCGGCACCGCCCCCGGGCAGAGCGGGACGGCCGTGCTGGCCGGGCACGTGGACAACAGCAAGGGGCCGGCGGTCTTCTACCGGCTGGGCAGCCTGCACCGCGGCGACCGGGTGGAGATCACGAGGGACGACCGGGCGACCGCCCGGTTCTCCGTCGACGCCGTGGAGGTCTACCCGAAGAAGGACTTCCCGGACGGCAAGGTGTACGCGGCCGCGCCCAACGCCCAGCTGCGCCTGATCACCTGCGGCGGCGGGTTCACCCGGGAGGGGGGCTACGACGGCAACGTGGTGGTCTACGCCCACCTGGTGGCGGGCGGGTGACGGCCGGTTCAGCCGAGCAGCTCGGCGAGTGCCCGGTCGGCGTCCAGGTACTGCCCCTCGCACCCGTCGGGGACGGCCCGGTAGCTCTCCCAGAGGAAGCGCCGCAGGTCGGCGGTGGTGAACTGGAGCAGGGCCATGCCGTCGGCGGCCCGCAGCTCGACCATCGTCCAGCGGCCCGCGGTGGGGCGGACGTGGACGTCGCCCAGCCCGGAGGGCAGGTCGAGGCCGGCGGCGAGCAGCTGGCGGGCGAAGGCCCAGACGACCTCCGCCGGCGGCTCGGGCAGTTCCTCGCCGTCCAGCGAGAACTCCGCCGGGAACACCATCCGCACGGCCAGCGGATCGTCGGAGCGGTAGCGCAGCGTGACGTGCAGGGGTGCGGTGCGGTGTGCGGAGACGAAGAGGCGGGCCAGGACGACCTGCTCGACGGTGAGGGGCGCAGCGGACATGTCGTTTCCTCCCGATGGGGTCCTGCCCAGAGGGTGTGGTGCAGAACGTGAAACGTGTGTGGATTGTGTGACGACGGGGGCGGCTGGGCCGCCCGGGGGAGGAGAGTCGTGCGAGCGATCGAGATTACTCCGGTTCGATGTGAGCTGCATCACACGTGCAGGCAAAATTCGATGCGATGCGGAGGGTCCCCGCCGGGGCCGCCCGCCGGGGCCCCGCGCAGGCCGCGGCGGCCGCCGCGGCGACCGGCCGGGGCATGATCACCGGGCGGCCGCGCCGGACCGGCGGCGGCCCGGCCTGAACGGGCTCCGAGCCGCGGCCCGGTAGGCTGGGCTGGTTGTCCGACCGCCGCCCGACTGTGGGACGGGGCCGCGAAAAACCGCCCTGACCTGCGACGATCCCCTCCGGAGCCCGTGAGTACCGCCGCCGCCTCCCCGATGTCGCCGCTGTTCTCCGACGCCGCGCCGCATGCCCCCGCCCGTCCCTCCGGGACGAGCGGTGCCGCGCACCACCTGTCACCCGCCTTCCCCGGCCGCGCCCCCTGGGGCACCGCCGGCAAGCTGCGTGCCTGGCAGCAGGGCGCGCTGGACCGGTACATCGAGAAGCAGCCCAGGGACTTCCTCGCGGTCGCCACCCCGGGCGCAGGCAAGACCACCTTCGCCCTCACCCTGGCCTCCTATCTGCTGCACAACCACCTGGTGCAGCAGGTGACCGTCGTCGCGCCGACCGAGCACCTGAAGAAGCAGTGGGCGGAGGCCGCGGCGCGGATAGGCATCCGGCTGGACCCGGCCTACTCCTCGGGCCCGCTCTCCAAGGACTACCAGGGCATCGTCGTCACCTACGCGGGTGTCGGCGTCAACCCGATGCTGCACCGCAACCGCACCGAGGCCCGCAAGACCCTCGTGATCATGGACGAGATCCACCACGCCGGTGACTCGAAGTCCTGGGGCGAGGCCTGCTTCGAGGCGTTCGAGCCGGCCACCCGCCGGCTCGCGCTGACCGGTACGCCGTTCCGCTCGGACACCAACCCGATCCCCTTCGTCTCGTACGAGGCGGACACCGACGGCCTGCGCAAGTCCGTCGCCGACTACACCTACGGCTACGGCCACGCGCTGGCCGACCACGTCGTCCGCCCGGTGATCTTCCTGTCGTACAGCGGCAACATGCGCTGGCGCACCAAGGCCGGCGACGAGCTGGAGGCGCGGCTCGGCGAGCCGATGACCAAGGACCTGATCGCCCAGGCCTGGCGCACCGCGCTGGCCCCGCAGGGCGAGTGGATCCCGAGCGTGCTGCAGGCCGCCGACCGGCGCCTCACCGAGGTCCGCAAGGCGATCCCGGACGCCGGCGGCCTGGTCATCGCCACCGACCAGAACGTCGCCCGCGCCTACGCCAAGCTGCTGCGCGAGATCACCGGCGAGAAGGTCACCCTGGTGCTCTCCGACGAGGCCGAGGCCTCCAAGCGGATCTCCGACTACGCGGAGGGCACGTCGCGCTGGATGGTCGCGGTGCGCATGGTGTCCGAGGGCGTCGACGTCCCGCGGCTGTGCGTCGGCGTGTACGCCACCTCGATCTCCACCCCGCTCTTCTTCGCGCAGGCCGTCGGCCGCTTCGTCCGGGCCCGCAAGCGCGGCGAGACGGCCTCGGTCTTCCTGCCGACCATCCCGCTGCTGCTGGGCTTCGCCAACGAGATGGAGCTGCAGCGCGACCACGTCCTGGACCGGCCCAAGAAGGAGGGCGAGGGCCTCTTCGACGAGGAGGACCGGCTGCTCGCCGAGGCCGAGCAGGCCAACGACGGGCCGGACACCGCGGGCGGCGAGGAGTTCTCCTACGAGGCGCTGGGCAGCGACGCGGTCTTCGACCGGGTGCTCTACAACGCCATGGAGTTCGGCATGCAGGCGCACCCGGGCAGCGAGGAGGAGGAGGACTACCTCGGCATCCCGGGCCTGCTGGAGCCGGACCAGGTGCAGATGCTGCTGCAGAAGCGCCAGCACCGGCAGATCCAGCGCTCCAAGGCCAAGCCGGCCGAGGAGGCCGACCTGATCGAGCTGCCGGCCGAGCAGCGCCCGGTCGTCACCCACCAGGAGCTGCGCGAGCTGCGCAAGGAGCTGAACGCGCTGGTCGCCGCCTGGCACCACCGCACCAACCAGCCGCACGGCACCGTCCACAACGAGCTGCGCCGCCAGTGCGGCGGGCCGCTCACCGCGCAGGCGACCGCCAACCAGCTCAAGGCCCGGATCGCGAAGATCCGGGAGTGGGCCACGGCCTGACCGGCCCGCCCCGGCGGCCCGCCGCCCCGCACGTCCAATGCCTCCGGCCGGAGCCCGACACCCCGGGCCCCGGCCGGCGGCATGTCCGGGCGTGTCCGGACTCCGGTCAGATATCGAACACGCGGTCGATGAAGGCCCGGTGGAATGGGGCTGTTGTCCTGGTTTGCGCCACGAATTTCCCTCGGCGCTGACCGAATTTTGGACAACTACTTCCCCGGGACATGTCGCGTTCACTACCTTTCCCCCACGCTCTCTCGAAGCCCACCCCGAAGCGAGACGGGCACCGCGGAGCCGTGCCTCGCCGATGACGCCGAGTCCTGCTCCCGCGCGGACACCCACCTGCGCGTGACACCTCCCGTCCCGGCCCGAGCCCTGCGCCGGCGCCGGCGACTGCTGCGGAAAGGACTTGCGCGTCGTGACTGCCGAGACATCCCAGACCCTGGACCGTGGCGTCCGGGTCCTCAAACTCCTCGCCGACTCGGAGCGCGGACTGACCGTGACCGAGCTCGCCGCCCGGCTCGCCGTCAACCGCACGGTCGTCTACCGTCTGCTGGCCACCCTGGAGCAGCACGGACTCGTCCGCCGCGACATCGGCGGCCGCGCCCGGGTCGGCCTCGGCGTGCTGCGGCTCGCCCACCGGGTGCACCCGCTGCTGCGCGAGGCCGCCCTGCCCGCCCTGCGCAGCCTCGCCGAGGACCTCGGCGCCACCGCCCACCTCACCCTGGTCGACGGCAACGAGGCACTGGCCGTCGCCGTCGTCGAGCCCAGCTGGACGGACTTCCACGTCGCCTACCGGACCGGTCTGCGCCACCCGCTCGACGAGAGCGCGGCCGGCCGGGCCATCCTGGAGGCCCGCGGCTTCCCGAACCAGCGCCGCCCCGAGGAGGGCTTCGTGATCACCCGGGCGGAGGAGCAGTCCGGTGCCAGCGGTGCCGCGGCCGCCCTGCTCGGGCTCAGCGGCATCGAGGGCAGCGTCGGCGTGGTGATGCTCAACGGCCTCGTCCCCGAGCGGGTCGGCCCGCGCGTGGTGGAGGCCGCCACCGAGGTCGCCGACGCCCTGCGCTGACCCTCCGGCAAACGGCGGTCCGGGCCCGCCGGGCCGCCCCGCCGCCGACGCGCTGCCCCTTCGCGGGCGGCCGAGGTGTGAGCGGACGGGGCCCGGTGTGGTTCGATGCGGGATGTGCCCTCTGCGAAGCTGCCCCCGGTCCTGACCCGCCCGAAGACCCGCGCCCTCGCGATCTGCGCGGTTCTGGTCGCGGCGCTCTTCGCGGTGACGGCGTTCGTACCGCTGCCGTTCACCCTCACCCAGCCGGGCGTCACGGTCGACACCCTCGGCCAGTACCAGGGCGTCGAGGTCATCCGGATCACCGGCACCCCCACCCGGGCCACCACCGGCCAGCTCCGGGTCACCACCATCTCCGCGACCAACGCCGGCCAGGAGATCAGCTTCTGGACGGCCCTCAACGCATGGGTCCGGCCCGACCAGGCCGTCCTCCCCAGCGAGGCCGTCTACCCGCAGGACAACCCGGGCAAGGCCGTGCAGGAGACCACCCGGCAGATGACCGAGTCCCAGAACAGCGCCACCGCGGCCGCCCTCGCCTACCTCCACCTGTCGCCCGAGCAGGTCAAGGTCACCCTCGACCTCGGCGACATCGGCGGCCCCAGCGCTGGCCAGATGCTCAGCCTCGGCATCATCGACAAGATCGCCGGCGACGGCCACGGCGGCGACCTCACAGGCGGCCGGGTGGTGGCCGGCACCGGCACCATCGACGACCAGGGGATCATCGGCGCGGTCGGCGGCATCCCGCTGAAGACCCGGGCGGCCGCCCGCGACGGCGCCACCGTCTTCCTGGTGCCCACCGAGGAGTGCGCGGACGCCAAGGTCGACACCCCCGCGGGGCTGCGCCTGATCCCGGTCCGCACCCTCGCCGACGCCGTCGCCTCGCTCACCGCGCTCAACAGCGGCCGCGGGGTGCCCGCCTGCTGACGCCGGATCGGCCCCGGCCGCCCGCGCGGCCCCTCACTCCCGGGAGGCCTGCTCCACCAGCGGCAGGACCCGGTACGGCACCGGGTTCTCCAGCGCGATCGCCGTGGACGCCCGGACGATCCCGTCGAACCCCACCACCCGGTCGATCACCCGCTGCAGGTCGGCGTTGGAACGCGCCACGATCCGCACCAGCATGTCGCCCTGCCCGGTGATCGTGTGCAGCTCCAACACCTCCGGCACGGCGGACAGATGGGCGCGTACGTCGACCCCCTGGCCCTGCGAGATCTCCAGCGTCGCGAACGCCGTCACCGGATAGCCGAGCGCCGCCGGATCCACCTGCGGCCCGAAACCCCCGATCACCCCGCGCGCCTGGAGCCGGTCCAGCCGGGCCTGCACCGTGCCGCGGGCGACCTGCAGCCGCCGCGAGCACTCGAGCACGCCGATCCGCGGCTCCTCGCTCAGCAGCTTGATCAGCTTGCCGTCGAGCGCGTCGACGGCGTCGTTGGGGGAGTGCACGGCGGGCTCCGTCCGGTGGGCAATCTGTCCAGTGGATGCGGCCATTCTCCGTCCGCCCGGCACACCTTGCCCAGGAGGAAACGGAACGGTTGCGCGGTGCGGTGCGCCGCGCCACGCTCCTCCACACCCCGGAGCGCGTACCCGGCACCGCCCCCCACACGCGTGCTCCGGCGGCCGACCGGGGAGGGACGCCTTGACCGAACACGCCACCAGTGAACCGCTGCTCCTCGACCGCGCCGAGGAGGAGCCCTTCCCCCTCGCCGCCACCGACGCCGTCGTACTCGCCGTCCACGACGCCGCCCGGGCCGCGCACTGCTACCGGGCCACCCTCGGCATGCGCTGCACCGCCTACGCCGGCCCGGAGACCGGCAGCCCGCACCTGCGCTCGTACGTCCTCGAATCGGGCCCCGCCCGGTACGTCCTCTCCTCCGCCCTCAGGCCCGTCGGCGCGGCCCGCCGGATCGCCCGGCACCTGGCCGAGCACGGCGAGGGCCTCCTGGAGGTCTGCCTGAGCGTCCCCGACGCCTACGGCGCCTACGACTACGCCGTGGACCGCGGCGCCACCTCGGTCGCCGAACCGTACGAACTGGCCGACCGCCACGGCACGGTGGTGATGGCCGTGATCGGCACGGCCGGGCCCGTCCGGCACACCCTGGTCGACCGCACCGGCTACCGCGGCGCCTACCTGCCCGGCTACGTCAGGCCGCCGGCCCACCTGCTGCCGCCGGTCCGCTCGCTGTTCGGCTGAACCGGTCCGGGGCGGGCGCCGCCGCGCGTCAGCGGACCACCGTCTGCACGTCCGGCGGGTGCCCGTTCCACGTCACGAAGACCGAGTTGGCGCTGCCGTCCTTGGTGAAGTCGATCCGCATCCACTGGTCGCCGTTCCAGACCTGCATCTGCCAGCCGGCGTCCGGCGTCGCCGACACCAGGTCGGCCCGGTCCGGGTGGATGTCCAGCGCCACCCGGCCGCCCGGCACCAGATAGCTGCGCACCGACGACGGGCTCGGCGGCCGCTGCGGCTTGGTGCGGCTCGGGCTCGGCGACGGCGCCGCGCTGCTCGACGACGCGGACGGGGACGGCGACGGGTCCTGCGCGGTCACCGTCACCGACGGGTCGTCGGAGACCGGTGACGGCGGATCGGGCACTGGCGTCGCGGAGGCCGTCGGCAGCGGCACGGCCCGCGGATGCTCGAACGCGGCGTCCGCGAGCACCGCGTGAACGCCGTACCAGGACAGTGCCACCGCCGCGCCGGTGGCCACCGCCCAGGCCCCTACTTGCACAAGTCCGCTCCGCATCGTGCGGACATCCTGCCGCATGGTCCCGTCAGGTGGACCGCCGGGCCCCGCAATATCGCGAAAGCTTGCAGAAATCCGACAGGAAAGCCGCAGGTACCACCCGAGGTACAGACCAATGGCGTCCGATGCCGTACCGTGCAGGGCCATGGCAACAGTGCTCGTCGTCGAGGACGACCCCTTCGTCCGGTCCGCGCTGATCCGGCACCTCGCCGAGACCGGCCACGCGGTGCGCAGCGTCGGCACCGCGCTGGAGGCACTGCGCGAGGTGGCGCAGGTCGGGTGCGACCTGGTGATCCTCGACCTCGGCCTGCCGGACCTGGACGGCAGCGAGGTGCTCAAGATGATCCGCGGCCTGACCAACGTCCCGGTGATCGTCTGCACCGCCCGCGACGACGAGGCCGAGATCATCCGGCTGCTCAACGACGGCGCCGACGACTACCTCGTCAAACCCTTCTCCGGCGAGCACCTGACGGCCCGGATGACGGCGGTGCTGCGCCGGCTCGGCGTCGGCGCGGCGCCCGCACCGCAGGTCCTGCGGGTGGGCGGCCTGTCCATCGACGTCCAGCGGCGCGAGGCCGCGCTCGACGGCCGCTCGCTCGACCTGACCCGCCGTGAGTTCGACCTGCTGGCCTTCCTCGCCGCCCGGCCCGGCGTGGTCGTCCCGCGCAAGGAGATCCTCGCCGAGGTGTGGCGGCAGACCTACGGCGGCGACCAGACCATCGACGTCCACCTGTCCTGGCTGCGCCGCAAGCTCGGTGAGACCGCCTCCAACCCCCGCTACCTGCACACCGTGCGCGGCGTCGGTGTCCGGCTGGAGGCACCCAGCGGTGCCGTCGCCGACCCGGTGGGCCGCCGCACATGAGACGGGTCACCCGCTCGCTGCGCTGGGCCCTCGTCAAGGCCGCCGTGGCCGGTACGACCATGGTCGCGCTGGCCTTCCTGATACCGCTCGGGCTGATGGTGCAGCAGACCGCCAAGGACCGCGCCTTCACCGCCGCCGAACGCCAGGCCGCCGCCCTCGGCCCGGCCCTCGCCATCACCACCGACCAGGACCCGATCGCCCGCGCGGTGGCCTCCACCGACGCCGGCGCCCACGACCGGATCGCCGTCCACCTGCCGTCCGGCGCCCAGGTCGGACTGGGCCGGGCCCGCTCCGCCGACCTCGCCACCGCCGGCGGCGACGGCAGCGGCACCGTCCGCTCGTTCACCGTGAAGGTCCCCGGCGGCTACGCGCTGCTCCAGCCGGTCGCCGTGGAGAGCGGCCGGATCGCCGTGGTCGAGGTGTACGTCGCGGAGGCGGACCTCACCCGCGGCGTCGGCACGGCCTGGCTGGTGCTCTCCCTGGTCGCCCTCGGGCTGGTCACCATCGCCGTCCTGGTCGCCGACCGGCTCGGCGCCCGGATCGTCGCCTCGGCCCGCCGCCTGGCTACCGCCGCCCGCTCGCTGGGCTCCGGCAACCTCGCCGTCCGGGTCCCCGTCGAGGGCGCGCACGCCCGCGGCGCCCCGGACGAGCTGCGCGAGGCCGGCCAGGCCTTCAACGCGATGGCCGACCGGGTCGTCCACCTGCTCGCCGCCGAGCGCGAGCTGGCCGCCGACCTCTCGCACCGGCTGCGCACCCCGCTCACCGTGCTCCGGCTGAACGCGGCCTCGCTGGGCAACGGCGACGCGGCGGACGCCACCCGGCACGCCGTCGCCCAGCTCGAGCGCGAGGTCGACCAGATCATCCGCTCGGCCCGCCGCGACCCGGAGGACACCCCGGCCGTCGCGATCGGCTGCGACGCGGCCGAGGTGATCCGCGAACGGGTCGGCTTCTGGTCCGCGCTCGCCGAGGACGAGGGCCGGCCCTGGCAGCTGGCCGGCGCCGACCGGCCCGTCCAGGTGCCGGTCCAGCGCGGCGACCTGGCCGCCGCCGTGGACGCGCTGCTCGGCAACGTGTTCCGGCACACCGCGTTCGGCACCGCGTTCGCGGTGGACGTCATCGCCACCGACACCTCGGCGATCATCCTGGTCGGCGACGCCGGACCGGGCTTCACCGACCCGGACTCCGCCATCGAGCGCGGGGCCGGCCACGGCGGCGAGGGCTCCACCGGGCTCGGCCTGGACATCGTGCGCAAGCTCGCCGAGTCAAACGGGGGAGCCCACCCACGCCTCACCGACGGGGCACGCGGGCGCGC
>NZ_JBHWBW010000244.1:0-11154 GCF_042735675.1 Kitasatospora sp. NPDC059571 | reverse complement strand
GGCCCCCCTCCCCCGCCGCAGGCACCCCCCGGCCGGGGGCGGCGGCCGGCGGCGGGGCGCCGGCCGGGTCCCCGCCGGGCGCGCCGCCCGCGGCCCGGCCCGACCCTTCCGACCGTCCCCACAGCCCCCGAACCAGGAGCAGTCCAGCACCATGGCAGAACCGAGCACCCAGGACGCGGCCGTCCCCGAGCCCGTCGAGTTCCTCGTCATCGGCGAGTGCGTCGCGGACGTGGTCCGCACCCCAGGTCGGCCCGACCGCCCCCACCCGGGCGGCAGCCCCGCGAACGTCGCCTACGGACTGGCCCGGCTGGGGCGGCAGGCCGTCCTGCTCACCCAGCTCGGGCAGGACGCGATGGGCGACCTGATCCGCACCCATCTCGCCTCCGCCGGCGTGGCGGTCCTGACGGACGGCCAGGACGTCGGCACCCCGAGCGCCGTCGTCACCCTCGGCGAACACGGCCGGGCGGAGTACGAGTTCGCCATCACCTGGAGCCTCGGGCCGGTGGCCGCCCCGCGCGCCCGGCACGTCCACCTCGGCTCTCTCGCGTCGGTGCTGGAACCGGGCGCCGGTACGGCCCGCCGACTGCTCCGCGACCTGCGCGGGACGGGTGCGACCGTCTCGTACGACCCCAACATCCGGCCGGCGCTGTTCGGGGAACGGGCGGCCGGCACCGCCGCCGTGGAGGAGTGCGTGGCGCTCAGCCACCTGGTCAAGGCCAGCGACGAGGACCTCGGCTGGCTGTACCCCGGAGTACCGGTCCGGGACAGCGCCGCACGCTGGCTCGGCCTCGGCCCCCGCGCGGTGATCGTCACCTGCGGCGGCGACGGCGCGTTCGCACTGACCGCGGACGGGGAGTTCCGGGCGGAGGCGGACCCGGCGGAGATCGTCGACACGGTGGGTGCCGGGGACTCCTTCATGTCCGCCGTCCTCGCCGTCCTCGCCGGCCGCGAGCCCGATCCCGCAGCGGTGGGAGCGGCCCTGGAGACCGCGGTGGCCGCCGCGGCCATCACCGTCTCCCGGGCCGGCGCCCATCCGCCGACGGCCGGCGAACTCGCCGATCGGCTCAGGTACTGAGGCCCGCGGCGTTCAGCGGGTGGCCGGGCCGTCGGCCACGCCCGTCCCCGGGGCGACCGGGCCCGTCCAGAACTGGGCGAGCACGCCCTCCTTGAACGGCGTCGGACTGACGCTCAGCTCCCCGGCGAACGGGCGGTCCAGCACCAGCACCAGCAGCAGGCTGAAGCCGATCAGCGCGGCCACCGAGCTGACGAACAGTACCTGGATGCGGCGGCTGCGGATCCCGTACAGGAAGGTCAGCGGCAGGATCACCGCCGCACCGCCGTACACCAGGACCTGGAGCAGGCCCGGCAGTTGCTGGCTGCTCTGGGTGATCCTGGCGCGCCGCTGGCCGGCCACCTGGCCGAGGCTGTCCACGGCCTGGTCGTAGAAGCTCTGCTCCGCGTGGGTGTCCGGCTGGTAGCCCTGCAGCGCCTGGTAGACCGCCTCCAGCTTGGTCGCGGTGCGGTTGTAGTCGCCCTGGCCGTCGCGCATCAGCGGCCACTGCTGTTCCACCACGGCGTGCACGTACCCGCTGACGGCGCGGTCCACCTGGTCGCGCTGGGCGGGCGGGAAGGCCTGGGCGTCGCGGACGATCTGGGCGGTGGCGGTGGCCTCGGTGGCGACGACGGTCTCGGCGGTCTCCAACTGCGTCCACAGGGTGACGATGACGAAGGCCAGGATCACGCCGTAGATCGCGCCGAACATGCTGAGCGCGACCCCGACCATGTCGTTGTGGTCGCCGCTGGCGGTCTGCGGGTATCGGCGCCGGGTCAGCGCGCTGCCCAGCGCGGCGATGACCACGAACCCGCCGACGACGATCACCGCGAGGGTGAACGTCGACAGGTTGTTGAGCAGCCAGGTCTCCACGGTCAGGCCTCCCCGGCGGCCGTCGGGGCTGCGGTCGCGGCGGGTCGGTGCAGAGGGCCGCCGTCGGCGGGGGACGGGGCGGGGAGTGTGATCACGGGCCGAGAGTAGTGGCCGCGTCCGCCGCGGGGGCCGCCGACGCCAGCGGGTCACCCGAACAGGCCGGATCCCGGCGGGAGGTTGACCCCTGGTGCCGTCAACTCTCCTCCGGACGAGGAGATTTGGGTGGACCGACAGGGTGATCGGATGTCAACCGCCGGCACCCGGCGACCGCTACAGGTCCACCTCCGTACCGAGGCCGCCGGCGCGGGCCAGGCGGTAGGCGACCGAGGCGGCGGCGACGTCCAGGGCCGCGTGGCCGGTGGACTTGAAGACGGTCAGTTCCTCGGGGGAGCGGCGGCCGGGATGGGTGCCGTCGAGGACCGCGCCGAGCAGGGTGAGCCGGCGGGCGGGGAGGTCCGCGAGTTCGTGCGCGCCGGCCGGCGGCGGGGAGGCGGCCCCCGGCCATTCGGCGAAGAGGGAGGCGGCGTGCACCGTGGCGGCGTCGAGTTCCGGCCCGCGCGACCCGCCGACCGAGCTGACGTGGGCACCGGGCGCCAGCCAGGAGTGGTCGACCACCGGCGCCGCCGTGTCGGTGCAGCAGAAGACCACCTCGGCGCCGGCCACGGCCCCCGCCACCGTGTCGGCGGAGGCGCCGGGCAGCAGGCCCGCGGCCTGCCGGGCGCGCCCGGCGTCGCGCCCGCCGACGACGACCGCCATCCCCGGGCCGAGGCCGGCCAGCAGCGCCACCTGGGCGCGGGCCTGGGTGCCGGTGCCGAGCACCGCCACCCGCCGCGGGGCGGGCCGTGCGAGGGCCCGCATGCTCAGGGTGGCGCAGGCCGCCGTCCGGACGGCGGTCAGCGGCTCGGCGTCCATCAGGGCGAGCGGCCGCCCGTCCTGCTCGTCGAAGAGCGCCACCACGCCGCGGTGGTTGCTGCGGCCCGGGCGGGCCGGGTCGCCGAAGACCGAGACGAGCTTGGCGGCCAGGCCCAGCCCCGGCACATGGCCCGGCATCGCGCCGAGCAGCCCGGCGGGCGCCCGGGCGGCGATCCGCGGCGGGACGGACACCTCGTCGCGGGCGATCGCGACCAGCGCCCGGCCGACCGCCTCGGTCACCTGCACCGGGTCCAGGGCGGCCCGGGTCTGCGCCCGGTCGAGGACCAGCACGCCCGTCATGCCGCACCGCCGTCCGGCCGGCCGGAGCCCGCTGCCGTGGCGGGCCCCGCGCGGCCGGTGAGGACGTGCTCCAGTTCGGCGGCCGCGGCCAGCAGACGGCCGGTCAGGCCCTCCAGGGCAGCGCCGTCGAACTCGGCGTCCAGCCCGACCAGGGTCAGCGCGCAGACGGGGGAGCCGTCGCCGGTGCGCACCGCCCGGCTGAGCGAGGCGACCGGTTTCTCGTTCCGGCCGCGCTCCAGGGCGACACCGGTGCGCTCGACCCGGGCGATGTCCGCGAGCAGGCCCTCGTCCCCGTCGAGGGGGTGGCCGGCGGCCTCGGCCGGCCGCAGATAGGGGGCCCGCGCCTCGGCGGGCAGCGCGGCCACCAGCGCCAGCGGGCCGGCGAAGCGGTGCACCGGCAGTGCCTCGTCGCGCAGATGGGAGATCATCGCGAGCCGTTCGGGCCGGACGACGTCCACCACCCGGGCCCGGTCGGCCTCCAGCACCTGGAGGTTGACCATCATGCCGGTCTCCCGGGCCAGGCCCTCCAGCACCGGCCGGGCCAGCGCGGCCAGCGAGTGGCGCAGCGCCGCGGCGGACACCTGGAGCGCCGCGGTGCCCGGCAGGTAGGTGTCGCCCACCCGCAGCACCCAGCCGCGCCGCACCAGGTCGAGCAGGATCCGGTAGGCCGTCGCCCGGTGCAGGTCGACCTCCCGGGCGAGGTCCGCGAGCCGGGCGGGCCGGTCGGCCCGGGCGACCGCCTCGACCAGATCGAGGGCCTTGTCCACCGCGGAACGGGGGCTTTGCGACATCCGACCTCTCCATCTCCTGCGCGCGCTGCGATACAGTGGCGCGACGTTTCGCCAGACAATACAAGTGTTACATCTGACGTAACAAGATTCGACCGAGAGGTGAGGGATGCCAGAGCAGGACCACGGTGCACCGACCCCGTACGCGCCCCCCGCGCCCGGGACCGTCACCGCCTACCGCGGCGCCACCCTGTTCGACGGGACGGACCGGCGGCCCCGCCCGTCGATGGCGATCGTGGTCGACGGCGAGCGCATCCGGCACGTCGTCCCCGACGCCGACCTGCCCGCGCTCCTCCCGGACGGCGCCGAGACCGTCGACCTCGCCGGCCGGTTCGTCACCCCCGGCCTGATCGACTCCCACCAGCACCTCGCCACCCCGCCCGACCGGCCCAGGGCCGAGGCCGTGCTGCGCCGCCTGGTGTACGGCGGCGTCACCGCGATCCGCGACATGGCCGACGACGTCCGGCAGATCGGCGACCTGGCCCGCGCCACCCTGGTCGGCGAGATCCCCGGACCGGACATCCACTACGCGGCCCTGATGGCCGGGCCCGGCTTCTTCGACGACCCCCGCACCCACCAGGTCACCCGGGGCGCCACCCCCGGGCAGGTGCCCTGGATGCAGGCGGTCACCGACACCACCGACCTGCCGCTGGCCGTCGCGATGGCCCGCGGCACCCACGCCGCCGCGATCAAGGTCTACGCCGACCTGGAGGCCGGCCTGGTCGCCGCGATCACCGCCGAGGCCCACCGCCAGGGCATTGCGGTCTGGGCCCACGCCGCGGTCTTCCCCGCCACCCCGCGCCAGGTGGTCGAGGCCGGCGTCGACGCCGTCTCGCACGTCACCCTGCTCGCGCACGAGACCGCCGACCGGCCGCTGACCACCTACCGGGACAAGCCGCCGGTCGACCACGCCCGTCTCACCGCGGGCGACGACCCCCGGATCGCCGAGCTGTTCGCACTGATGCTCCGCAACGGCACCGTGCTCGACGCCACCGCCGCCCTCTGGGCGAGCGGCGAGATGGCCGGCGACGGCCCGGAGGCCGCCGAACGGGCCCGGCTCACCAGCGACCTCGCCGCCGCCCTCACCGCCCAGGCGCACCGCGCCGGCGTGCCGATCTCCACCGGCACCGACTACGAGACCGCGCCCGAGGACCCCTTCCCGGCCCTCTACGAGGAGCTCGCCTTCCTCGTGGACCGCTGCGGCCTGTCCGCCGAGGCGGCGCTGCGCTCCGCGACCGCCGTCGGCGCCCGCAGCGCCGGCGCGGCCGACCTGCGCGGGACGGTCGAACCCGGCCGGCTCGCCGACTTCGCCGTCTTCGACGAGGACCCCCTGCAGTCCATCGCCAACCTGCGCACCGTGCACCTGACCGTCAAGCGCGGCCGCCGCCACGCCCGCGCCGACTTCGAGGCGGGCCGATGACCCTCTCCGCACCCCTGATCGTCAATGCGCTGGGGCAGCTGGACAACCCGAACGCGCCGAAGTCCGCCGCGGCCGCCGCCGGGCTCAACCAGTCCAGCGCCCAGCTCACCATCGACGCCCGCGCCCTGGCCGACGCGCACGCCTCCGGCCTGACCGCCGTCAACATCACGCTCGGCTACACCATGGGCGACCTGCCGCCCTTCGAGCACACCCTGGAGGAGATCGACGTCTGGGACGCGATCATCCGGGACAACGCCGCCGACCTGCTCAAGGTCCGCACCGCCGCCGACATCCGCCGTGCCGCCGAGGAGCAGCGGATCGGCATCGTCTACGGCTTCCAGAACGGGGTGGCCGTCGGCGACGACCCCGGGCGCGTCGCGCTCTTCGCCGACCGCGGGGTGCGCGTCGTCCAACTCACCTACAACCAGGCCAACCAGCTCGGCGACGGCTCGATGGCGCCGGAGAACCGCGGCCTCACCCCGCTCGGCCGCGAGGTCGTCGGCGCGCTCAACGACAGCCGGCTGATGGTCGACCTGTCGCACAGCGGTGAGCGGACCTGCCTGGAGGCGGCCCGGATCTCCCGTCAGCCGGTCTCGATCAACCACACCGGCTGCCGGGCGCTCACGGACCTCCCGCGCAACAAGACCGACGAGGAACTGCGCCTGGTCGCCGACCGCGGCGGCTTCGTCGGCATCTACTTCATGCCCTTCCTCGCGCTCTCCGGGCACGCCACCGCGGCCGACGTGGTCGAGCACATCGTGTACGCCGTCAACGTCTGCGGCGAGGACCACGTCGGCATCGGCACCGACGGCACCGTCACCCCCGTCGACGACCTGGACGCCTACCGGCAGTCCCTCGCCGACCACGTCGAGCTGCGCCGCGCCAGCGGGGTCGGCGCGGCGGGGGAACGCGCCGACACCCTGCCGTTCGTCGAGGACCTGCGCGGCGTGGAACAGTTCCGCGACCTGGCCCGGCTGCTGGAGCGGCGCGGCTACCGCTCCGAGCGGATCGAGAAGATCCTCGGCCGGAACTTCCTCGACTACGCCGACCGCATCTGGGCCTGACGTCCCGACCGGGCGCCGTGCCGAGCCGCCGCCCGTCGGCCCGGTCAGCCCACCGGCGGGCGGGCGGCGTGCCGGACGGCCCGGGCGACGGTCCGGGGCCGTGAGCGGTGCGCGGTGTGCCCGCAGTTGGGGAGGGTGACCACCCGGGCGTCCGGGAGGACGGCGGCGAGGTCGGCGAGGCGCTCGCGCAGGTGGGCGGGGCTGAGCTCGCCCTCCAGCAGGGTGACCGGCAGGCCGAGCGAGGCGTAGCGGTCGAGGCCTACGCCGAGCGCGTCCACGGCGCGGATGTCCGCCGCCCAGACCGGCGCCCGGTCGGCGGCGGTGGCCCGCAGCCCCGGATCGCGCACCAGCCGCTCCACCGCGTCGGCGGGCAGGCCGACGATGTCCCGCAGGTGGATCCGGACGGCCTCCAGGGGACGGCCGGCGGCGATCGCGGCCTGTGCAAGGTCGGCGGCCGGACCGCCGACGGGCGTCCGCGATCCCACCGGCGGCTCGTACAGGAACAGTCCGCCGAAGGAGTCGGGCCGCAGCACGGCCGCCTCCAGGGCGGCGACCGCCCCCGAGGAGTGGCCGAGCAGCAGGGCCGGCCGGCCGACGGCCGCGGCAACGGCCAGGATGTCCGCGGCCTCGACGGCCGTCGAGTGCCGCGGCCCGGCTGTGGCGCCCGGGGCGTAGATCCGCCGCTCGATCCGGACGACCCGGAACTCCGCCGCCAGCGCCTCGGTGACTCCGTCCCAGCTCGCCACCGACTCGCCGCCGCCGTGGACCACCAGGACCACGGGCCCGCGCCCGTCGTCGGCCGCGCGCACCACCGTGCCGTCCGCCGACACCGCATGAAGAACCGTCATACCGCGAGCATGCCCTACCCCGCGAGCGGGCGGTGACGGTGCCGCGCCTGTCGGAGCGAAGTGCCGTCCGGGTGCGAACGGTGCGGTCCGGGCAAGGCCGTCCCGGTCCGGCGCGGGGGCTCCGCGGGGGCGCGTTCCGGTCCGTGGGCGGGGGCTGTCGCGCCGCGGGGCTCGGGTCGTGCCATGATCCCTGCATGGCTTCAAACGTTTTCTTCGACATCACCATCGACGACGAGCCCGCCGGCCGGATCGTCTTCACCCTCTTCGACGACGTCGTCCCGAAGACCGCCCGCAACTTCCGCGAACTGGCGACCGGCGAGCACGGCTTCGGCTACAAGGGTTCCTCGTTCCACCGCGTCATCCCGGAGTTCATGCTCCAGGGCGGCGACTTCACCCGCGGTGACGGCACCGGCGGCAAGAGCATCTACGGCGAGAAGTTCGCGGACGAGAACTTCGAGCTGAAGCACACCAAGCCGGGCCAGCTGTCCATGGCCAACGCGGGCCGCAACACGAACGGCTCGCAGTTCTTCATCACCACCATTCCGACCACCTGGCTGGACGGCAAGCACGTCGTCTTCGGCGAGGTCGTCGAGGGCATGGACCTGGTGACCCGGATCGAGTCGCTCGGCTCGCAGAGCGGCCGCACCAAGGCGAAGATCACCATCGCCGACTCCGGCACCGTGGAGTAAGTCCTTCCCGCACGTTCACGATTCGATCGAACGCGGCCCGCTCCGGCGGGCCGCGTTCGCGCGTTCCGGGGCCCCGCGGGCACCGCCGAGCGCGGTCAGGCGGGCAGGGCGAGCCCCGCCGTGGCGGCGGCGACGCGGGTCTGGACCGCGAAGAGGCGGTCCCTGGCGTCCGGGTCGAGCGACCCGAGATGCCCGTGCGCCTCCAGCCAGACGAACCCGTGCACCGAGGCCCAGGCCAGCAGCACCGCCTCGTCGCCGTCCGGGACGAGCGGGTTGCCGCGCCGACCGAGCCGGGCGGAGTCGGCCATCAGGTCCCGCAGGTGCGCCATCAGGCGCTCGCCCGCCACCGCCGTCGGGCCCTCGGGCGGGGCCGCGTACCCGGGCACCGGCACGCCGAAGATCAGGGCGAAGCGGTCCGGGTTGCCCCGCGCCCAGTCCCGGTAGGCCGTGCAGGTGGCCAGGAAGCGGCCGTCGAGGTCGTCCGCCGCGACCTGCCCGCGGGTGGCCGCGAGCGCACTCGCCAGGCTGTCGAAGGAGTCCGCCACCAGGGCGGTCAGCAGCTCGTCGCGGTCCGCGAAGTACCGGTAGAGCGCGGGGGCGGTGAGGCCCATCGTGCGGGCGATGTCGGCGAACCGCAGGCCTGCGCTGCCGTGCTCGTGGATCAGCCGCAGCGCCGTCTGCTTGATCTCCTCGACGGTCGCCGCCCGCATCCGCTCCCGGCGGGAGGGTGCCGGCTGCGTGGTTTCCGTACGGCCCATCGTGCGCTCGCTCTCCGACCCGGACCGGCTGTGGGGGCGGTCCGCAGGAGCCGTGGTCCGAGTCGCTCGCCGCCAAGGTTACACTCTCATCACTTCAGTTACGCCACTTAACTCTTTGGGCCGGCCTCGCCGGACCAGGCAGACCAGGAGGACCCATGTCCCAGGCCCCGAGCGGAGCCGGACCGGCCCCCGCAGGACCGACGACCCCCCACCGCCCCGGCCCGCTCGGGCGCCTCGCCGGATGGAGCTTCCGGCAGCGCGGCCGCACCCTGCTGATCTGGCTGCTCGCGATCGTCGCGGCCTTCGGCCTCTCCGCCGCCCTCGGGGACAAGTACAGCGCCGACTACACCGCCCCCGGCTCCGACTCCAAGCAGGCCCAGCAGCTGCTCGCCCAGCACTTCCCGGCCAGCTCCGGCGAGAGCATCAGCCTCGTGCTGCACGCCGACGGCGGCGTCCGGGCCGACACCGTCCGCACCCAGGCCCGGGACCTCGTCCACAAGATGTCCGAGGTCGCGCACGTCCGCGCCGTCGACGACCCGTACGGCCCGCAGGGCCGGATATCCCCCGACGGCCGCACCGCCCTCGCCCAGATCCACCTGGACGTCGCCGGTGCGCCCGACATGCCCAAGGAGGACACCCACCGCCTCCTCGACCTCGCCCGGAGCACCACCGGCGGCCTCCGTGCCGACCTCGGCGGCATGGCCGTCCAGCAGGCCGAACAGGGCGCCATCGGCTCCGAGGGCATCGGCCTGGCCGCCGCCGCGATCATCCTCATGGTCACCTTCGGCTCCGTCGTCGCCGCCGGCCTGCCCCTGCTCACCGCCGTCGGCGGACTCGCCGTCAGCAGCGCGCTCCTGCCCGTCCTGGCCGCCCTGCTCCCGCTGCCCGACTGGTCGACCTCGCTCGCCGCGATGATGGGCATCGGCGTCGGCATCGACTACGTCCTGCTGCTGGTCACCCGCTACCGCGAATGGCGCGCCGACGGCCTCGACCCGCACACCGCGACCGTCGCCGCCCTGGACACCGCCGGACGCGCCGTCATGGTCGCCGGACTCACCGTCGTCACCAGCATGCTGGGCCTGTTCGCCATGGGCCTGTCGTTCATGCGCGGCGCCGCGTTCGCCGCGATCCTCTCCGTCCTCGTCGTGCTCGCCGCCTCCGCCACCCTGCTCCCGGCCCTGCTCGGCTACTTCGGCCGCCACCTCGACCGGCTGCGCCTGCCGCTGCCCCGGCGCGGCAAGCGCCCCGCGGCCAACGAGACCAGCCCCGGCTGGCTGCGCTGGAGCCTGTTCGTCCAGTGCCACCGGATCCTCGGCGCCCTCGTCGGCACCGCCGTCCTGCTCGCCCTCGCCGCGCCCTTCCTGACCGTCCGCTTCGGCTTCCCCGACGCGGGCAACGACCCGCAGGGCCGCTCCAACCGCGCCGCGTACGACACCGTCGCCGCCGCCTTCGGCCCCGGCAGCAACGGGCCGCTCGTGCTGGTCGCCGACCTGGCCCCGGGCACCCGCCCCGACGCGGCCGCCGGCCTGCCCGCCGCGCTGGCCGCCGCCCCCGGCGTCCTCGCGGTCACCCCGCCGCAGCCCAGCCCCGACGGCCGCGCCCTGCTGCTCACCGTCGTGCCGAAGACGGGCCCGCAGGCCACCGCCACCGAGGACCTCGTCCGCGACCTGCGCGACCGCGTCCTGCCGGCCGCCGCCGCACCCGGGGTCGCGGTGCACGTCGGCGGCGCGACCGCCAGCGCCATCGACAGCACCGACAACATCGCCCGGCGCATCCCGCTGCTGGTCGGCGGCGTCGTCGCGGTCTCGATGCTGCTGCTCGTCCTCGCGTTCCGCAGCCTCGCCGTCGCGCTGAAGGCCGCGGTGATGAACCTGCTCTCCGTCGGCGCCTCCTACGGCGTGGTCGCTCTCGTGCTCCAGGGCGGGACGATCGGCAGGCTGGTCGGCATCGACAACCCCACCCCGCTGCCCGCCTTCGTCCCGGTGCTCACCTTCGCGGTCCTGTTCGGCCTCTCCATGGACTACGAGGTCTTCCTGGTCAGCCGGATGCGCGAGGCCTGGCTGCGCTCCGGGGACAACGCCGAGTCGATCGTGCGCGGCCTCGCCGGGACGGCCCGGGTGATCACCGCCGCGGCGGCCATCATGGTCGCGGTCTTCGCCGCGTTCGTCCCCTCGCCGGACATCGCCATCAAGGTGATCGGCATCGGCATGGGATCGGCGATCCTCATCGACGCGACCCTCGTGCGCACCCTGCTGGTGCCCGCGGTGATGCACCTGCTCGGCCGGGCCAACTGGTGGCTCCCGGCGGCACTGGACCGGCGCCTGCCCCACCTGCACATCGAGGGCCACGCCGACCACTACCTGCCGGCCGCGCCCGCACCGGAGCCGGTGCCCGTCCACTGACACCGACCGCTGACACCGACCGCCGGCGGGGCGGGGTGACCTCCACCCC
>NZ_JBHWBW010000243.1:0-11181 GCF_042735675.1 Kitasatospora sp. NPDC059571 | reverse complement strand
GGGTCAACCCCCCCACCCTCCCCCCCCGACCGCCCCCGGCGGGGCCCCCCCCCCCCCCGCGGCGGGGCCCCGGCCGCGCAGTATGCGCCCGCCGCCGCCGTGTCGCAGCCCGATCTGACGGCCCGTCGCCGGAATGCCGGTACCCTGGCTGGCCCGCACAGAGGCGGGGCGTACGGTGTGTCCACGACCCGGCGAGGAGAGACGGCATGGCAGCGAGCTTCCCCGAGACGGCCATCAGCACCGAACGGCTGTTGCTGCGACCGCTCGACGACGGCGACACGGCGGGCCTGGTCGCGATGGCCGCCGACGACCTGGTCCAGGCCTGGACGGACCTGCCCGCCCCGTTCACCGAGGCGCACGCCCGCGACTGGATCAGCCGGATCGCCCCGGCCCGCCGCGCCGACGGCCACGGCATCGTCTTCGCCGTCACCGAGCACCTCACCCAGCGCCTGGTCGGCCTCGCCGACCTGCGGGCCACCGACTGGCGGCTGCGCTCCACCGAGATCGGCTTCGTCACCGCCGCCTGGGCCCGCGGCGAGGGCTACGCCGGCGAGGCCGCCCTCGGCGTGGCCCAGTGGCTCTTCGAGGACCGCGGCTTCCTCCGCCTGGAACTGCGCACCGCGGCCGGCAATACCGCGGCCCAGCAGGTCGCCCAGAAGATCGGGGCGATCAGCGAGGGCGTCCTGCGCAGCGCCTGGATAGGCCGAGGCGAGGAGCCCGCCGCCGCCCGCCGTACCGTGCCGGACGCCGCCGGCCGCACCGACCTCATCCTCTGGAGCCTGCTCCCCGAGGACCTGGAGACCCCGCAGGCCGGCGGCTGGGCCGAGCCGAGCTACGTCCTGCACGACTGACCCCGCCCGACCCGGCCCGCCCGGTGGCCGAGGTCGTGCCGCAAACCGCCCCGCCACCAGGTAGCCTCTCCACCTGGACGTGCCGCCGGCCGACGCCGCGCCGTCCGATGTCGGGGCGGACCGGGGTGAGGGAGAACTGCCGCAGATGGCTGACCGGATCACGGTCATCGGGTGGGACGGCACGCCGCTGACCGAGGCCGCCGCCACCGCGCTCGCCGGGGCCACCCTGGTCGCGGGAGCGCCGTACCAGCTCAGCGCACTGCCGGTGCCGGCCGCCGCCGAACGCATCGCCCTCGGCAGCGTGCAGGCCGCCGCCCGCCGGATCGCCGAGCACCGCGGCACCGCCGTCGTCGTCGCCGAGGGGGACCCGGGCTTCTTCGGCGTCGTCCGCACCCTGCGCCGCCCCGAGTACGGACTCGAACTGGAGGTGCTGCCCGCCGTCTCCTCGGTCGCCGCCGCCTTCGCCCGGGCCGGCATGCCCTGGGAGGACGCGCAGGTGGTCTCCGCGCACGGCGGACGGCTGCGCCGCGCCGCCAACGTCTGCCGGGCCCACCCCAAGGTCGCCGTGCTCACCACCGCCGAGGCCGGCCCCAGCGAGCTCGCCCTGATGCTGCGCGGCGTGCACCGCACCTTCGTGGTCTGCGAGGCGCTCGGCACCCCGGACGAGGACGTCACCGTCCTCACCTCCGACCGGGTGCCCGACCACGACTGGCGCGACCCCAGCGTCGTCCTGGTCATCGGCGGCCCCAACCACCACGCCGGCGACGAGCCGGCCGGCTGGCTCGCCGGGCGGCCGGTGGGCTTCCCCGGCGCCGACCGCGGCTGGGCCCTGCCCGCCGAGACGTACGCGGCCGCGGACGCCGACCGCGCCCTGCCGCCGCACGTGCGGGCGCTCGCGCTGGCCCGGCTCGGGCCGCTCCCCGGCGACCTGGTCTGGGCCGTCGGGGCCGGCAGCGGCGCGCTCGCGGTGGAGACCGCCCGGTTCGGCGCGGCCGTGGTCGCGGTCGAGGCCGACCGCGCCGCCTGCGGCCGGATCGGCGTCAACGCCCGCCGCTACGGGGTCGAGGTCGACGTGGTGCACGGCGCCGGACCCGACGTGCTCGGCGAGCTGCCCGAACCGGACGCGGTGGTGGTGGAGTACGGCGGCGCAGAGGTGGTGCGGGCGGTGCTGACCAGGCGCCCCGAGCGCCTGGTCGCGGTCGCGCACACCTTCGCGGAGGCGGAGGAGATCCGGTCCGCCGTCGCCGCCGCCGGGTACCGCACCGAGGGCGCCCTGCTGCAGGCCTCGGCGCTGGCCCCCGCGGACGGCACCCCGGCCGGCCTGGCGCCGGGACCCGGCGAGCAGACCCTGGTGCTCTGGGCCGAACAGGCCTTCTGACGGTTCGTACGCCCGATCCGGCACCGGCCCCGCCACGGGTGATCCCCGTCGCATCCGGACACCGATTCGAGAGCGTGTCGGCCCCCGCCGGTAGGGTGGCGTCCTGGTTGCGCACGGCGATCGGTGCACCGTGCCCCCGGTACGGTCGGCCCCATCTGACGCGCCGCAACCCCTGGGGCGCGGTCCGCAGGCATTCGACGCGGCGCACGTCGGCCCCTAACAATCCCGAGGGCCCCGCACCGGTCGTGCCGGTCGCCCCGGATGGTCGTAATTTCTCCTGGCGCGCCACCCGGGACGGGTGGCGTGCAGGGGTGGCAGCGGTCGGCGATCGCGTCGCCGAGGGCGCGGAAGCGGCCTGGAAGGAGCTTTGGACATGACCGATGGCGGCCACCTCCCGAGCGATGCCTCTCTCGTACCTCCGAGCGGGCAGCGAACGGACGTGCCGGAGCGGACGGCGGGTCCTGTCGACCCGCTGACCGACCCGCTGACCGGGCCGCTGCCCGGCGTCGGCCTGTCCGGCGGGGCGGCCTGGCAGGGGGAGCACCGCCCGGCGTACACCTTCCTCGACCAGCCCGACCAGTTGGACGAGGAGGACGACGTCCTGCTCATGCCCGGCCCGCAGACCGCCTGGGGCGACGCCGTCGTGCACGGCGCCGTGGAGACCGTGCTGGTCGACCCGGCCGCGGCGCCCGCCGCCGAGGCCGTCCAGCAGCAGCAGCAGCAGCCCGCGCCCGCCGCGGAGGCACCTGCGACCGACCTGCCCGCCGCCGGCCCGGCCGCCGCCGAGCCCGCGGCCCCCGGGCAGCCGGTGATCGAGACCATGTCGCTGCGCACCGTCGAGGAGCCGGCCGAGCCCGGCGCCGCCGGCGTCCCGGTCGAGCCGTCCTGGCCGCCGCTGGCGCCCCCGCTGCAGGCCGCAGGGGCCGTCCCCGACAGTGCCGAGGGCACCGCGCAGGCCGTCCGCCGGCCGCTGCACGCCGGGCCGCCGATCCCCGACCCGTCGCTGATGACCGGCCACGTTCCGGTCCGGTCGCTGGCCGACCGCGGCCCGTCCGGCACGCCCGCGCACGGCATCCCGATGCCCGCCGCCGAGCCGGTCCCGGCCCAGCCGGTGGCCGTCCAGCCACAGCCGGCCGCCCCGCAGCAGCAGGCGCCCGCCGCCGCTGCCGCGCCCGCCGCCGAGCCGGTCCCGGCCGCCGTCGCCGTGGCGCCGGAGCAGGCCCCCGCCATTGAGCCGGTCGCCGCCACCGAGCCGGTCGCCGACCAGGCCCCGGCCGTGGCCACCGGGACGGCCGCCCCGATCCCGGCCCAGGCCGGCGGCCAGCCGCGCCGGATCTCGGCCTTCCTGGCCGCGCCGGTGCCGCACGGCCTCCCGCTGATCGAGCCGGTCGCCGCCGCCGAGCCGGTCGCCGCCGAGCCGACCGCCGTCGCGCCCGTGCAGGAGGCTGCGCCGACACCGGCCGAGGCCGTGGCGGAGGTTGAGGTGCCCGCCGTCGCCGTCGCCGAGGCCGTCCTCGCCGAGCCCGCCCTCGCCGAGCCGGCCGCCGCGGCCGTGCAGGCCGAGCCGCAGCAGGGCGGGGCGGCCGTCGCCGCGGAGCCCGTCGCCGACCCGTCGCAGGCGCCGGCCGCTGCCGATGCCGTGGCGCCCGCCGAGGCCCCGGCCGCCGAGAGCGCCCCGGCCGTCACGGAGACCGTGGCCGTTGCGGAGCCCGTCGTCGTGGCCGAGGCCGCTGCGGACGAGCAGCCGCAGCCGGCGGTCGAGGCCGTGCCCGCGGCGCAGGCCGTCGTCGAGCACGCCGCCCCCGAGCCGGCGGACGCCGTGCTCGCCGCCCAGCAGCAGCCCGCCGTCGAGCAGCCTGCCGTTGAGCAGCCCGTTGTCGAGCAGGCCGCCGTCGAGCAGGCCGAGCCGGCGGGGGAGGCCGTCCGGGCCCCGGCCGAGGCCGTGTCCGTCGCAGCCCCGGAGGCCGTGTCGGCCGCCGCCGAGGCGCCCGCCGCCGAGCCGGTGCCGGCCGAGCCGGCGGACGCCGTGCCCGCGCCCGCCGAGACCACCCCGGCCGAGGCCCCCGCGGCCGCCGCCGAGCCGATCGCCGTCGCCGAGCCGGCCGTACAGCCGGAGGCCACCATGACCGCCGACACCGCCGGCACCGCCGCGCCGGAGGCCAGCGAGGCCGGGCCGGCGGCCGTGGACGGTGCCGAGCGCCCGCCCGCCGCCCCCGGTTTCGACGAGGCCGGCCGGGACGCCGTCCACCAGGTCATCCGCTCCCGCCGCGACGTCCGCAACGGCTTCCGACCGGACGCGATCCCGCACGAGGTGCTGCTCCGCGTGCTGGAGGCCGCCCACACCGCGCCCAGCGTCGGGTACTCCCAGCCGTGGGACTTCGTGGTGATCCGCTCCCGCAAGACCCGGCGGAAGATGCACGAGCTCGCGCAGCGCCAGCGCGACGCCTACGCGGACTCGCTGCCCAAGGGCCGGGCCAAGCAGTTCAAGGAAATCAAGATCGAGGCCATCCTCGACACCCCGGTGAACATCGTGGTCACCGCCGACCGCACCCGCGGCGGCCGGCACACCCTCGGTCGGCACACCCAGCCGCAGATGGCGCCGTACTCGGCCGCCCTCGCCGTGGAGAACCTCTGGCTGGCCGCCCGCGCCGAGGGCCTGGGCGTCGGCTGGGTGAGCTTCTTCGACGAGGAGGAGATGGTCCGCGAGCTCGGCCTGCCCGAGCACCTGGAGGTCGTCGCCTACCTCTGCGTCGGCTACGTCGACGCCTTCCCCGAGGAGCCCGAGCTCCAGCAGCAGGGCTGGGCGAAGAAGCGCCCGCTCTCCTGGGTCGTCCACGAGGAGCAGTACGGCAACCGCGCGCTGCCCGGCGAGGAGCCGCACAGCCTGCTCGCCGACACCCTGCGCGGTATCCGCCCGCTGGACGCCAAGTCGCTCGGCGACGCCTGGGACCGCCAGAAGCGCATGACCAAGCCCGCCGGCTCGCTCGGCGTGCTGGAGATCATCGCGGCCCAGCTCTGCGGCCTCGCACGCAAGTGCCCGCCGCCGATCCCGGAGCCCGGCTGCGTGGCGATCTTCGCCGGCGACCACGGCGTGCACGCCCAGGGCGTCACCCCGTGGCCGCAGGAGGTCACCGGCCAGATGGTGGCCAACTTCCTGGCCGGCGGTGCGGTCGTCAACTCCTTCGCCGCCCAGGTCGGCGCCGAGGTCTGCGTGGTCGACGTGGGCGTCAAGGCGGAGCTGCCGGACGCCATCCAGCAGGGCCGCACCACCGGTCTGCTGCCGCGCAAGGTCAAGGCCGGCACCGACGACATGACCCAGGGCCCCGCGATGACCCGCGAGGAGGCCGTGCAGGCGATCGAGGTCGGCATCGAGACCGCCCGCGACCTGGTCGCGGCCGGCAACAAGGTGCTGATCACCGGCGACATGGGCATCGCCAACACCACCGCCTCCGCCGCGCTGATCTCGGTGTTCACCGGGCTCGACCCGGCCGAGGTCACCGGCCGCGGCACCGGCATCGACGACGCCACCCACGCCCGCAAGGTCGAGGTCATCCGCACCGCGCTGGCCCTGCACCGGCCCGACCCGGCGGACCCGATCGGCGTGCTGTCGGCCGTCGGCGGTCTGGAGCACGCCGCCATCGCGGGGTTCCTGCTCGGTGCGGCGTCGCTGCGCACCCCGGTCATCCTCGACGGCGTGATCGCCGGCTCCGCCGCGCTGGCCGCCAAGGCCATCGCCCCCGAGGCCCTGGCGGCCTGCATCGCCGGCCACCGCTCCGCCGAGCCGGGCCACCAGGCCGCCCTCGGCAAGCTGGGCCTGCGTCCGCTGATCGACCTCGACCTGCGCCTCGGCGAGGGCACCGGCGCGCTCCTCGCGCTTCCGCTGGTGCAGAGTGCGGCCCGGGCGATGCACGATGTAGCCACGTTCGACTCCGCCGGGGTCACCGAGAAGGCCTGATCCACCCGGCCTCTCCCGGTACCGGCCCGAGGGCGCGCCGGTACCGGGACAGGCGCTGCCCGCACCCCCACCCAGGAGCCCGCAGATGAACGCGCCCACTCCCCACCCCACCACCGAGGGGCTGACGCCGTACCCGGTCGGCCTGCTGCTCGCCGGCCGGCGGGTCGTCGTGGTCGGCGGCGGCCAGGTCGCCCAGCGCCGGCTGCCCGCGCTGATCGCGGCCGGAGCCGACGTCCACCTGATATCGCCGGGCACCACCCCCGCCGTGCACGCGATGGCCGACGCCGGCGAGATCACCTGGCACGAGCGCGCGTACGCCGAGGGCGACCTCGCCGACACCTGGTACGCGCTGGTCGCGACCGACGACCCGGCGGTCAACACCGCCGTCTCCGCCGAGGCGGAGCGGCTGCGGGTGTTCTGCGCCCGCAGCGACGACGCGTCCGCCGCCACCGCCTGGACGCCCGCCAGCGGGCGCGACGGCGGCGCCACGGTGGCCGTGCTGACCGGCGATCCGCGGCACTCCGCCGCGCTGCGCAACGCCATCGTGGACGGCCTGCGGGACGGCTCCCTCGCGGCCCGCCAGTACCGCGAGCGCACCCCCGGCGTGGCCCTGGTCGGCGGCGGCCCCGGCGACCCCGACCTGATCACCGTCCGCGGCCGCCGGCTGCTCGCCGACGCCGACGTGGTGGTCGCCGACCGGCTCGCCCCGCGCGAGCTGCTCGCCGAACTCCCGCCGCACGTCGAGGTGATCGACGCGTCCAAGATCCCCTACGGCCGCTACATGGCCCAGGAGGCGATCAACCGGACGCTGGTCGAGCACGCCAAGGCGGGCAAGTTCGTGGTGCGCCTCAAGGGCGGCGACCCGTACGTCTTCGGCCGCGGCGGCGAGGAGCTCCTCGCCTGCCTGGAGGCCGGGCTGCCGGTCACCGTCGTCCCCGGCATCTCCAGCTCGATCAGCGTGCCGGCCGCGGTCGGCATCCCGGTCACCCACCGCGGGATGACCCACGAGTTCACCGTCATCTCCGGACACGTCGGCCCGGACGAGCGCTCCCTCACCAACTGGGACGCCGCCGCGCGGATGACCGGCACCCTGGTGCTGCTGATGGCGGTCGACAAGATCGGTGCCATCGCCGCCCGGCTGATCGAGGGCGGCCGCCCGGCCGACACCCCGGTCGCCGTGGTCCAGGAGGGCACCACCGCCGCCCAGCGCCGGGTGGACGCCACCCTGGCCACCGTCGCCGCCGCCGTCGAGGCCGAGCAGATCAAGCCGCCGGCGGTCATCGTGATCGGCGACGTGGTCAACGTCCTCGCGCACTGACGGCCCCGCTGCGGGGGCGGCTCCGCGCCCCCCCCGCGGCGGGCGCCCGCGGCCCCGCGGGCGGGGGGGGGGGGGGGGGCGGGGCAGGATCGGGCCCGTGTCCGAACCACGTACCGTCACCGACCCCGCCGACCCGCGCCTCGCCGACTACACCGGCCTGACCGACGTCGAACTGCGCCGCCGCCGCGAGCCCGCCGAGGGCCTCTTCATCGCCGAGGGCGAGAAGGTGATCCGCCGGGCCGTCGACGCCGGCTACCGGATGCGGTCGATGCTGCTGACGCCCAAGTGGCTGGAGGTCATGGGCGACGTCATCGCCGCCGCGGACGCCCCCGTCCACGTGGTCGAGCCAGGCCTCGCCGAGCAGGTCACCGGCTACCACGTCCACCGCGGTGCGCTCGCCTCCATGGAGCGCCGGCCGCTGCCGGAGGCCGCGGACCTGCTCGCCGGGGCCCGCCGGGTCGCCGTCCTGGAGGGCCTGGTCGACCACACCAACCTGGGGGCCATCTTCCGCAGCGCGGCCGCCCTCGGCATGGACGCCGTGCTGCTCTCGCCGGACTGCGCGGACCCGCTGTACCGCCGTGCCGTGAAGGTCTCCATGGGCGCCGTCTTCGCGGTGCCGTATGCCCGGCTCGACCCCTGGCCGGCCGCGCTGGACACCGTCCGGGCCGCCGGGTTCGAACTGCTGGCGCTGACCCCCGCGGGCGCCGACGACCTCGCCGCGACGCGGCCGCAGCTGATCCCCCGGGCGGCCCTGATGCTGGGCGCGGAGGGCGACGGCCTGACCCGCCGGGCGCTGGCCGCGGCCGATCGCCGGGTGCGCATCCCGATGGCCCACGGGGTGGACTCGCTCAACGTCGGCGCGGCGGCGGCGGTCGCCTTCTACGCGGTCGCCGCGGGCTGATCCGCGGGTCCGGCGCCGCCGTGCCGGGCCGGCCGGGTCAGCCGCTGCCGCCGCTCACCCCGGCACCGGGCCAGGACTCCTCCAGGCCGCTGCCGTCCGGCCGGACGGTGTACCGGGTGGAGGAGACCGCCCCGGTGAGGGTGACCCGCTCCTCGCGGACCAGCGCGCCGTTCTCGACCCGCCACGAGGCCCCGGCCTGCGGGTCGGCGGCCGAGGCGCGGGAGGCGATCAGCACGGGGGAGTCCCCGTCGAAGCCGAAGAGCTCGACCAGGTCCACCGGCACCGCGCCCTCGGAGCGGCGCAGCACCACCAGCGCGGCGGGCGCGTCCCGGTAGCGTGCGGGCAGCACCGTGCTCAGGGCGATCTGGGCGCCGTCGCCGGCCGTCCGCCCGTCGTGCAGCCGGATCTCCGGGCCGCCGGCCGGATCCCGGTAGGCGCGGTCGGGCCAGTCCACGGCGGGCAGCGCGCCGGCCGCCGGGGCCAGCCCGGCGCCGCCGGTGCTGCGGGGGGCCGGGGTGAGCGAGGCCCGGCCGGCCCCGTCCAGCGAGAGGCCGGGCGCCGAGGCGCCGGCGGAGGCGCCGGGCCGGCCCAGGCCCTGGTTGCTGCGGTTCTCGCAGCCCTGCGCGGCGGCGATGGCGAGGGCCACGCCCAGGGTGACGGTCACGAAGACCACTACCCGCTGACGCAGCAGCCGCTGCCGGGGGGTCGTCGGGGCCCGGCCGGGCACCGGGGTGTGCTGGCGGTCGCGGGGCCGGGCGGCGGCGGGGGTGTGGTGCCGCTCGCGCAGGGTGTCCTGGTCTGGGCGCGGCATCGCACTGGTCGGGCGCTGGCCGGCGGGTCTGCGGGGGCGTCCGGCCGGGACCTCCCGTCCGCCGGTGCCGCGGTTGCCGCCGCCCGTCCCGTGCCCTCCGGTGCCCGGACCTCTGCTGCCGGGGCCGTGCCCCCCGGTGCCGGGACCGGCGGTGCCGTGGCCCGCGGCCCGTCCGGGCCCGGCGGGCCGCCGCCCGACCGGCTCGGCCACCGGCTCCGCGGTGCGGCCGCGGACCGGTGCGGCCCCGCCGGGCAGCGCGCTGCCGCGCGAGGCGAGCTCGTTCAGCCGCTCGTGCAGGGCCGCGGCGCCCGGCCGCTCGGCGGGCTCCTTGGCCAGGCAGGCGCGGATCAGCGGGGCGAGGACCGGAGGGACGGCCGCCAGGTCGGGCTCCTCGTGCACCACCCGGTACAGCATCACCTCGGAGGACGCCCCCGATCCGAACGGCGACTCGCCGGTCAGTGCGAAGGCCAGCGTGGCGCCGAACGCGAAGACGTCGGTGGCGGGCGTCACCGCGGCGCCGCGCACCTGCTCGGGCGCCAGGAAGCCGGGGGAGCCGACCGCGGTGCCGACGTGGGTGAGCGTGCTGGCGCCGCGCGACCAGGCGATGCCGAAGTCGATGATCCGCGGGCCCCGGGGGGAGAGCAGGATGTTCGACGGCTTGAGGTCGCGGTGGACGACCCCGGCCTCGTGCACCTTGACCAGCCCGTCGGCGAGCGCGGCGCCGACCCGGGCGGCCTCCGGCCAGGGCAGCGGCCCGTCGTCGCCGACCCGCTTGTACAGCGACGGGCCGGGCACGTACGCGGTCGCCAGCCAGGGGCGGTCGGCCTCCAGGTCGGAGCCGACCACCCGGGCCGTGCAGCCGCCGCGGATCTTGGACGCGGCGGCGACTTCGCGCGCGAACCGGGTGCGGAACTCGACGTCCTCGGCCAGCTCGGCGCGGATCAGTTTGAGGGCGACCCGCTGGCCCTTGCGGTCGGAGCCGAGATAGACCACGCCCATGCCGCCGGCACCCAGGCGCCGGTGCAGTCGGAACGGTCCGACGATGCGGGGGTCCTCACGCCTCAGCCGCATCATCGCCATCGCCGTCCCCGTCAGCCCGTGGAGTGAGCCCCCGTCGCATGGGGCATCGTCAAATACTGTCCCGGCACAGCTTACGGACTGCGCAGAGTGGTCCGCTGGCACGCAACACCTGAAGCGACGGTCGGATTGTCGGATCTCCGTCGAAAAGGCGCGCGGGGGCGCCGCCGACCGGGTGGTTCGGGGTCGGTCTCAGGGTTGCCTCGGGGATGTGATCGGTTTCTCCTCCGCCTTCCGGAGTAGGCGCGGCGGCGCGGACTCATCCTCGCGGAGGCCTGCAGAACAATACGCGGGCATGACGACCCGCAAGCGCGCCGCGCCTACCGTTGTTCTCAGCGGCGGGCCGGTACTCGTCCCCCGAGGTCACGGCCCGCCGCTCCGGATTTCCGTCCCAGTCCCGCCACCGGCACGCCGGTAGACGAGCAGGAGTACACGATCATGGCCAGCCGGCTCTCCGGAGACGGGCGGCGCCGCCGGCCGTTCGTCTGGCAGTCGCCCACGGCGGACCGCCACCCGGCGGTGGCGCTGGCGATCGTGCTGCCCTGCGCCGTGCTGCTGCTCGTGCTGTTCGGCGGCTGGGACCAACTGGCGACCCAGGCGAGAGCCGTCGCCGACCTGATCGGGCGCTGACCCCTGGGGAGGGGTCGCGTCGGCCGGGGCCGCGCACCGCAGAACACGTGGACGGGCGAAGCGGAGCGCACCACCCGGCACCAGGAGGGGCCGGGCCCCGACGTCGGTGAGGACGTCGCTGCCCGGCCCCTGCGCCTGTGCGTGCCGCTCCCGCCGATGGAACGACCGAGGGCCGTGATCCTCGTATATAACGGCCCGCGCAGTCTGGTGCGCGATACTTTGATTTAAACAGTGACCCCCACCCTGTCCAGGTAGTGCTC
>NZ_JBHWBW010000242.1:9619-11313 GCF_042735675.1 Kitasatospora sp. NPDC059571 | reverse complement strand
CGCCGGGAGCTGATCCCGGCGCCCCCTGCGGCCGCAGTGCGTCGGACGTCAGGCGCCGATGGCGTGCAGACCGCCGTCGACGTGGACGATCTCGCCGGTGGTCTTCGGGAACCAATCCGAGAGCAGGGCGACGACACCGCGGCCGGCCGGCTCCGGGTCGGTCAGGTCCCACTTCAGCGGGGAACGCTGGTTCCAGGTGTCGGCGAGCTCGCCGAAGCCCGGGATCGACTTGGCGGCCATCGAGCCGATCGGGCCGGCCGAGACCAGGTTGCAGCGGATGTTCCGCTCGCCCAGGTCGCGCGCGAGGTACCGGTTGGTGGCCTCCAGCGCGGCCTTGGCCGGGCCCATCCAGTCGTACTTCGGCCAGGCGAACTGGGCGTCGAAGGTCAGGCCGACCACCGCGCCGCCGTCCTGCATCAGCGGGAGCAGCGCCATGGTCAGCGACTTCAGCGAGAACGCCGAGACCTGCATCGCGGTGGCGACGGACTCCCACGGGGTGTTGAGGAAGTTGCCGCCCAGCGCGTCCTGCGGCGCGAAGCCGATGGAGTGCACGATGCCGTCGAGGGTGGGCAGGTGCTCGCGGACCTGGTCGGCGATGCCGGCCAGCTGCTCCTCGCTGGAGACGTCCAGTTCGAGGACCTTGACCGGCTTCGGCAGCTTCTTGGCGATGCGCTCGGTGAGGCTCGGCCGCGGGAAGGCGGTGAGGATGATCTCGGCGCCCTGCTCCTGGGCCAGCTTGGCCGTGTGGAACGCGATGGAGGACTCCATCAGCACGCCGGTGATCAGGATGCGCTTGCCTTCGAGGATTCCAGTCATGGTCAGTGACCCATGCCCAATCCGCCGTCGACGGGAACGACGGCTCCGGTGATGTATGCGGCCTCGTCGGAGGCGAGGAAGCGGACGGCGGAGGCGACCTCGGCGGGCTGGGCGTAGCGGCCCAGCGGCACGCCGGCCACGATCTCCTTGCGGCGCTCGTCACTGAGCACCGCGGTCATGTCGGTGTCGACGAAGCCGGGGGCGACCACGTTGATCGTGATGTTGCGCGAGCCGAGCTCGCGCGCCAGCGAGCGGGCGAAGCCCACCAGGCCGGCCTTGGAGGCGGCGTAGTTCGCCTGGCCGGGCGAGCCGAGCAGGCCCACGACCGAGGAGATCAGCACGACGCGGCCCTTGCGGGCCCGCAGCATCTTCGCCGCGGCGCGCTTGACCACCCGGAACGTGCCGGTGAGGTTGGTGTCGACCACGGAGGCGAAGTCGTCCTCGGACATCCGCAGCAGCAGGGTGTCCTTGGTGATGCCCGCGTTGGCCACCAGGACCTCGACCGGGCCGTGCTTCTCCTCGATCTCGGCGAAGGCCGCGTCGACCTGGCCGGCGTCGGTGATGTCGCACTTCACGGCGATGGCGTCGAACGCCGCGAGCTCCGCCGGGACCTCGCCCGAGCGGCTCGTGACGGCGACCTTGTCGCCGGCTTCGGCGAAGGACAGGGCGATCGCGAGGCCGATGCCCCGGTTGCCTCCGGTGACGAGAACCGAGCGGCTCAACGATCCACCTCTCTGAGTAGTTGGCCGCGGCCGCGGGGGGGGGCGGCGGGCCCCCCCCCCCCCCGCCGCGGGCCCCCCCCCCGCCCCCCGGGACAAGTGTCTGCGCGCGGGCGGCGGGACGCGCGGAGGGCCCACCCCCCGCGGCGCCGCCCCCGC
>NZ_JBHWBW010000242.1:5006-9609 GCF_042735675.1 Kitasatospora sp. NPDC059571 | reverse complement strand
CGGCGGCCCACCCGCCCCCCACCCCGCCCCACCCCCCCACACCCATGAGCCGCTGCCCGCGCCCGCCCCCCCCGCCCCCCCGCCCCCCCCCCACCACGGCGGTACGCCGCGAACGCGCACGCACTGTGACGCTATCGGTCGCCGCTGCGCTGCGACGAATCGACGTCCCACAGGTCCGCCGCACGGGAACTGTGGCATCCCGACAATGCGTCCCCGGCCCGAACCGGGAACAACCGGGACCGTCCGACCCGTTGCCCCGTGGGCGGCCCCGAACGCCGGGCGCCCTCCCTGCCGGGCCGGACACACGGTCGGTGACGAGAGAAGCGGAAGCACGGATGACCGAGGCACACCCCACCGCCACGAGTGGGCGGCGCGGCCGCCTGGTGGCCCTGGCGGCGCTGGCCGCAGCCGCCGGCGGCGCCGCGTACGCACTGCGCGACCTGCCCGCCGCGTTCGGCCGGCGGCCGGACGCCGCCCGCGAGGAGCGGGTGCGCAACTCGCCGCAGTTCCGCGACGGCGTCTTCCACAACGCGCCCTCCGAGCTCGCCCGGCCCACCACGCCGGGTGTCGAGACCGTCCGCCGGATGCTGCTGGACCGCGCCGGCCGCCGCCCGGAGCTGCCCGTCCCCACCGTCCGCCCGCAGCCCGGCGGCGACCGGGCCGCCGAGGGCGTGGAGATCGTCTGGTACGGCCACGCCTCCGCGCTGGTCGAGATCGAGGGCAGCCGGGTGCTGCTCGACCCGATGTGGAGCGACCGCTGCTCGCCGTCCGCGCACGTCGGCCCGAAGCGGCTGCACCCGGTGCCGGTCGAGCTGGAGGAGCTGCCCCGGCTGGACGCGGTGCTGATCTCGCACGACCACTACGACCACCTGGACATGGCCACCGTGCGCCGGCTGGTCGCGGCCCAGTCCGCGCCGTTCCTGGTGCCGCTCGGCATCGGCGGCCACCTGCGCCGCTGGGGCGTGCCCGAGCACCGGATCATCGAGCTCGACTGGGACGAGACCTGCACGCTCGGCGACCTCACGCTGGTACTCACCTCGGCCCACCACTTCTCCGGGCGCGGCACCACCCGCAACACCACCCTGTGGGGCTCCTGGGTGATCGCCGGCCCGACCCGCAAGGTCTACTACACCGGGGACTCCGGGTACTTCGAGGGCTACGCCGAGGTCGGCCGGGAGCACGGCCCGTTCGACGCCGCACTGGTCCAGATCGGCGCGTACGACCAGGCCTGGGCGGACATCCACATGACGCCGGAGGACGCCGTGCGGGCCCACCGGGAGCTGGGCGCCGGGCTGCTCGTCCCGGTGCACTGGTGCACCTTCAACCTGGCGCTGCACCCGTGGTCCGAGCCGATCGAGCGGCTGCTGGTGGAGGCCAAGGCGCACGCGGTGCCGGTGGTCGTGCCGCGGCCCGGCGAGCGGGTCGACGTCGACCAGCCGCAGGAGCTCGACGGCTGGTGGGAGACGATCGCCTGACGGTTCGTCGGCGGGCGCGGCGTACGCGGCCGTGCGCCCGACATCGACCGAATTCGCTGGCCCCGGGGCGGTCGACGGGACATGATGCGGTGCGGGGCGCCCCGTTGCGGGCGCCCCTGCCCTCGATCCGCACGACCCAGGGAGCCCGATGCCGCCCTCAGCCCGCGCCGTCGACCCGGAGTTCCTCGCCCGTCCGCTGCACGCGCTGGCCGATGCCGCGCTCGCCCGGGCCCGCGAACTCGGTGCCGACCACGCCGACTTCCGCATGGAGCGGGTGCGCAGCGCCGCCTGGCGGCTGCGCGACGCCCGCCCGTCGGGGACCTCTGACAGCGTCCAGCTCGGCTTCGCCGTCCGGGTCCTGCTGGACGGGGCCTGGGGCTTCGCGGCCGGCGTCGACCTGACCACCGCCGCGGCGGCCCGGGTCGCCGAGCAGGCGGTGGAGGTGGCCCGGCTCTCCGGCTCGATCAGCCGCGCGGCCGGCTCGTCCGAGGTGGTGGAGCTGGCCGAGGAGCCGGTCCACCCGGACGCGGTCTGGGTCTCCTCGTACGAGGTCGACCCGTTCGAGGTGCCGGACGCGGAGAAGACCGGACTGCTCGCCGAGTGGAGCAGCCGGCTGCTGGCCGCGGACGGCGTCTCGCACGTGACGGCGGCGCTGCTGACCGTCCAGGAGAACAAGTTCTACGCCGACACCGCGGGCACCGTCACCACCCAGCAGCGGATCCGGCTGCACCCGTGGCTGGAGGCCACCTCGGTCGACGAGCGGACGGGTGCCTTCGACTCGATGCGCACCCTCGCCCCGCCGGCCGGCCGCGGCTTCGAGTACCTGCGCGGCACCGGCTGGGACTGGGACGCCGAGCTGGCCGAGCTGCCCTCGCTGCTCGCCGAGAAGATGCGGGCGCCGAGCGTCGAGGCCGGCCGCTACGACCTGGTCGTCGACCCGTCCAACCTGTGGCTGACCATCCACGAGTCGATCGGCCACGCCACCGAGCTGGACCGCGCGCTCGGCTACGAGGCCGCCTACGCGGGCACCTCCTTCGCCACCTTCGACAAGCTCGGGACGCTGCAGTACGGCTCCGGCCTGATGCACGTCACCGGCGACCGGACCGCCGAGCACGGGCTGGCCACCATCGGCTACGACGACGAGGGCGTCGCCACGCAGTCCTGGGACCTCGTCAAGGACGGCGTCCTGGTCGGCTACCAGCTGGACCGGGCGATGGCCCGGCTCAAGGGGCTCGGCCGCTCCAACGGCTGCGCCTTCGCCGACTCCCCCGCGCACGTGCCCGTCCAGCGGATGGCGAACGTCTCGCTGCAGCCGGCCGCCGGCGGCCCGGACACCGCGGGTCTGATCTCCCAGGTGGAGAACGGCCTCTACATCGTCGGCGACCGCTCCTGGTCGATCGACATGCAGCGCTACAACTTCCAGTTCACCGGCCAGCGCGCCTACGCGATCAGGAACGGCCGCCTCGCCGGCCAGGTGAAGGACTTCGCCTACCAGGCGACCACCACCGACTTCTGGGGCTCGATGAGCGCCGTCGGCGGCCCGCAGACCTACGTGCTGGGCGGCGCCTTCAACTGCGGCAAGGCCCAGCCGGGCCAGGTCGCGGCGGTCAGCCACGGCTGCCCGTCCGCGCTCTTCCGCAACGTCAACGTGCTCAACACGCAGCAGGAGGCCGGTCACTGATGAGCGGGATCAACCCCCACGAACTGGTCGAGCGCGCCCTGGAGGCGTCCCGCGCGGACGGCACGGTGGTCATCGCCGACGAGGAGTCCACCGCCAACCTGCGCTGGGCCGGCAACGGCCTGACCACGAACGGTGTCACCCGCGGCCGCCGGCTCACCGTGATCGCCACGGTCGACGGCGCCGAGGGCACCGCCTCCGGCGTGGTCTCCCGCGAGGCGGTCACCCCCGACGAGGTCGCGGACCTCGTGCGGGCCGCCGAGGCGGCCGCCCGCGCGGCCGGCCCGGCCGAGGACGCCCAGCCGCTGATCGCCTCCCGGCCCGCCTCGCCGGACTTCGCCGCGCCGCCGGCCGAGACCTCCGCCGAGGTGTTCGCGGCGTTCGCGCCCGCCCTCGGCGAGGCCTTCGCCCGGGCCCGCAAGAGCGGCGAGCTGCTGTACGGCTTCGCCCGGCACGAGGTGGTCAGCAGCTACCTCGGCACCTCCACCGGCCTGCGGCTGAGGCACGACCAGCCCACCGGCACGGTCGAGCTGAACGCCAAGACCGCCGACCTCACCGGCTCCGCCTGGGCGGGTGCGGCGACCCGGGACTTCACCGACGTCGACGTCACCGCGATGCACGAGGGGCTCAGCCGCCGGCTCGGCTGGGGCCGCACCCGGATCGACCTGCCGGCCGGCCGGTACGAGGCACTGCTGCCGCCCTCGGCCGTCGCCGACCTCATGGTGTACCTCAGCTGGTCGGCGGGCGGCCGCGACGCCGCCGAGGGCCGGACGGTGTTCTCCAGGCCGGGCGGCGGCACGCGGATCGGCGAGCGGCTGAGCCCGCTGCCGCTCACCCTGCGCGCCGACCCGGCCGAGCCCGGGCTGGGCGCGGCGCCGTTCCTGCTGACCCACTCCTCCGGCGACAACGCCTCGGTGTTCGACAACGGCCTGCCGCTGGAGGCGACCGACTGGATCCGCGACGGCGTGCTGGCCAACCTGGGCACCACCCGGCACTCGGCCGCGCTGACCGGGCTGCCGCTCACCCCGCCGATCGACAACCTGGTGCTGGAGACGGCCGGGCAGGCGGCGGCGCCGACGCTGGACGAGATGATCTCCCGTACCGAGCGCGGCCTGCTGCTCACCTGCCTCTGGTACATCCGCGAGGTGGACCCGGCGACGCTGCTGCTCACCGGGCTCACCCGGGACGGCGTGTACCTGGTGGAGAACGGCGAGGTGGTCGGCGCGGTCAACAACTTCCGGTTCAACGAGTCGCCGGTGGACGTGCTCGGCCGGATCACCGAGGTCGGCCGCACCGAGCGGTGCCTGCCGCGCGAGTGGGGCGACTGGTTCACCCGGGCGGCGATGCCGCCGGTCCGGGTGGAGGGCTTCAACATGAGTTCGGTCAGCCACGCCCACTATCGCCCGCTGTAGGGGGGAGGTCACACGCGGTGGGGAGGTGACGAACGGTC
>NZ_JBHWBW010000242.1:0-4996 GCF_042735675.1 Kitasatospora sp. NPDC059571 | reverse complement strand
CCCGCGAGGGGGGCCTGCCGCGCGTGGGGGGCGACGTGTACCCCCGGGCGGCGAGGCCGCCGGTCCGGGTGGTGGGCTTAAAATGGTTTTCGGACAGCCAGGCCTCGTAGGGCCGGCTGACGGGGGAAGGACAACGGAGTGGACGAGAGGCAGACGGTCAAGGTCTCCAATCGGCTGTCGCGCATCCTGCGGCACGATCCCGGCTCGGTCGGGATCGCCCTGGACACGGCGGGCTGGGTGGGGGTGGACACCCTGCTCGGCGCGCTGGCCCGGCACGGCCGGCCGGTCAGCCGGGCCGAGCTGGACCACGTGGTGGAGACCAACAACAAGCGCCGGTTCGCCTACTCCGAGGACGGCCGCTCCATCCGCGCCAGCCAGGGCCACACGGTCGACGTCGACCTCGGCCTGCCGCCCGGCGACCCGCCCGCGGTGCTGTACCACGGCACCACCGGGCGGGTCCTGGACGCGATCTTCCACGAGGGGCTGCGGCCGATGGCCCGCCGGGACGTCCACCTCTCGGCGGACACCGAGACGGCCGTGCGGGTCGGCTCCCGGCACGGCCGGCCGGTCGTGCTGGCGGTCGACGCGGCCGCGATGGCCGCGGACGGCCACGAGTTCCGGGTGAGCGCCAACGGGGTCTGGCTGACCGACGGGGTGCCGCCCCGGTACCTGCGCAAGACCTGACCCCGGCGCGCCCCGACCCGGTCTTCGCGCACGCCGTTCGGCGGCGTACCGTGAGGAGTCGGTGCCGGTTCGATGGCACGAGCGGGACGAAGGCGGGACGAGATGGCGAAGAGCCCCGAGAACGGGCAGGTCTTCCGGATCACCGGGGCGCGCACCGGCCTCAGTGAGGACGTGCGGGGCCGGCAGCGCCGCTATGTGATCTCCATGCTCGTGCGCACCGCCTGCGTGCTGCTCGCGGTGGTGCTGTGGGACGTCCAGCGCTACGTGGCCGTCGCGGCGCTGGCCGGCGGCGTGCTGCTGCCGTACTTCGCCGTGCTGATCGCCAACGCCGGCCGGGAGCGTGCGCCGGGCCTGCCGAGCACCTTCGCCGTGCCGCCGGAGGCCAAGCTGATGCTCGGCCCCGGTGGCACCGGCGGCGGAGGGCGCCCGGAGCCGGCCGCACGCCCCACGGAGGCCGCCGACGCGGGCCCGCACTCCGATCCGGACGGCGAGGACGGCTCGGCCGCGGGCTGAGCCTCCCTCAGGCGACCAGCCGGTATGCCCGGTTCTGCCACTCTTTGCCCGGCAGAAACCTCAGACCAGGCTCAGATAAATCATGAAAGACCTAGCCATTCCCGGGTTCCGCCGTGACATACTGCGTACGCGTTCCGCATCCCCCGTCGGAACGACAGACCGACGCCGGGCGGCTCCCCCCGTGGCTGCCCGGCGTCGTCATGCCCGCCGACGGGTGACGTGCCGGCGGATGCGAGACTGGCCGTGACGACTCCGGCGGCACCCACCAGGACGGCACACATCATGGACACCCCCGCGCTCGGCCTCTTCGGCACCGCGGACGGCCCCGACGGGCCGCCGGTCTGCTCCGCCAAGGGCTGCCGCACCGACGCGCAGTGGGTGCTGGTCTGGAACAACCCCAAGCTCCACACCCCCGACCGCCGCAAGACCTGGCTGGCGTGCGAGGAGCACCGCGAGCAGCTGTCGCAGTTCCTGGGGGTGCGCGGCTTCCTCAAGGAGGTCGTCCCGCTGGCCGGTTTCGAGGGCTGACCGGCCCCGGGTGAGCGCCCGGCCCGCTCAGCCGCCGATCGCGGACATCGGGCGGTCCGGCTGGTGGAACTCCGGGTTGTCGATGCCGGCCCCGGCCTTCTTGCCCCACATGGCCTTGCGCCAGAGCTCGCCGATCTCCTGGTCGGACGCGCCGGAGCGGAGCGCCCCGCGCAGGTCGGTCTCCTCGGTGGCGAACAGGCAGTTGCGGATCTGCCCGTCGGCGGTGAGCCGGGTGCGGTCGCAGGCGCGGCAGAACGGACGGGTGACCGAGGCGATCACGCCGACCCGGGCGGGTCCGCCGTCGACCAGCCAGCGCTCGGCCGGCGCGGCGCCGCGGGCAGCGGACGGCTCCGGGGCGAGGTCGAAGCGCTGCTTGAGCAGCGCGAGGATCTCCTCGGCGGTGACCATCTGCGAGCGGTCCCAGCCGTGCTGGGCGTCCAGCGGCATCTGCTCGATGAAGCGCAGCTCGTAGCCGTGCTCGATGCACCAGGCCAGCAGGTCGGCGGCCTCGTGGTCGTTGACCCCGCGCATCAGCACCGCGTTCAGCTTCACCGGGGCGAGCCCGGCGGCCTCGGCGGCGGCGAGGCCCGCCAGCACGTCCTCGTGGCGGTGGCGGCGGGTGAGCCGGTGGAAGGTGTCGGCGTCCAGGGTGTCCAGCGAGACGTTGACCCGGTCGAGCCCGGCCTCCTTCAGCGCGGCGGCCGTCCGGGCGAGGCCGATGCCGTTGGTGGTGAGCGACAGCTCGGGCCGCGGGGCCAGCTCGGCGCAGGCGGCGACGATGCCGACCAGGCCGGGCCGGAGCATCGGCTCGCCGCCGGTGAAGCGGACCTCCCGTACGCCCAGGTCGTGCACCGCGATCGCGACCAGCCGGACGATCTCCTCGTCGGTCAGCAGCTCGGGCTTGCCGAGCCACTGCAGGCCCTCCTCGGGCATGCAGTACGTGCAGCGGAGGTTGCACCGGTCGGTCAGGGAGACGCGGAGGTCCACGGCCTGCCGGCCGAAGGTGTCGAGCAGCATCGCGGCCCCCTTCCAGAAGACGAGCGGCCCGGCCGCCACTGCGGGCGAGCCGGGCCAGCTTATCCGGGAGGCGTGACGGCCTGGTGGTCCGTCCGGTCAGTGGGCGCCGAGCCCGGTGAGCGAGCGGACCTCCAGTTCAGCGTACTTCGCCGGGTCGGCGGATTCCTTGGACAGCAGGGTGCCGATCCAGCCGGCCAGGAATCCGACCGGGATGGAGACCAGGCCGGGGTTCTCCAGCGGGAACCAGTGGAAGTCGCTGTGCGGGAAGAGCGAGTTCTTGCCGCCGGAGACCACGGTGGAGAAGACCACCAGGGTGACCGAGGTGATCAGGCCGGCGTAGACCGAGCTGACCGCGCCGGCGGTGTTGAACCGCTTCCAGAACAGCGAGTAGAGCAGGGTGGGCAGGTTGGCCGAGGCGGCCACCGCGAAGGCCAGGGCGACCAGGGCGGCGGCGTTCAGCTTGTCCGCGAAGATCGACAGCAGGATGGCGATCGCGCCGATCGCCACCGCGGCGAGCTTGGCCGAGCGGACCTCCTCCTGCTCCGAGGCCTTGCCGCGGCGGATCACGTTCGCCCACAGGTCGTGGGCGAAGGAGGCCGAGGAGGCGAGGGTCAGTCCGGCCACCACGGCGAGGATGGTGGCGAAGGCGACCGCCGAGATCACCGCGAGCAGGATGGCGCCGCCGGTGGAGCCCGCCCCGCCGCCCAGCTGCTCGGCGAGCAGCGGGGCCGCCGTGTTGCCGGCCGGGTTGGACTTCTTGATCGCCGCCGGCCCGACCAGGGCGGCCGCGCCGAAGCCCAGCGCGAGGGTCATCAGGTAGAAGCCGCCGATGATCCCGATCGCCCACAGCACGGACTTCCGGGCCGCCTTCGCGGTGGGCACGGTGTAGAAGCGGACGAGGATGTGCGGCAGGCCGGCGGTGCCGAGCACCAGGGCGAGGCCGAGGCTGAGGAAGTCCAGCTTGGTGGTGCCGGTGCTGCCGTACTTCAGCCCCGGTTCCAGGAAGGCGGCGCCCTTGCCGCTCGCCGAGGAGGCGGCGCCGAGCAGGCTGGAGAGGTTGAAGTGGTACTTGGCGAGCACCAGCACGGTCATCAGCGCGGTGCCGGCGATCAGCAGCACCGCCTTGACGATCTGCACCCAGGTGGTGCCCTTCATGCCGCCGACCACGACGTAGACGACCATCAGCGCGCCGACCGCCACGACCGTCCACCGCTTGGCACCGTCGCCGCTCACCCCGAGCAGCAGCGCGACCAGCGAGCCCGCGCCGACCATCTGGGCCAGCAGGTAGAAGATCGACACGACGATGGTGGAGACGCCGGCGGCGGTGCGCACCGGCCGCTGGCGCATCCGGAAGGCCAGCACGTCCGCCATGGTGTAGCGGCCGGAGTTGCGCAGCGGTTCGGCGACCAGCAGCAGCGCGACCAGCCAGGCGACCAGGAAGCCGATGGAGTAGAGGAAGCCGTCGTAGCCGAAGAGCGCGATGGCGCCGGCGATCCCGAGGAAGGAGGCGGCCGACATGTAGTCGCCGGAGATCGCCAGACCGTTCTGGAAGCCGGTGAAGCCGCGGCCGCCGGCGTAGAAGTCGGCGGCGTCCCTGGTCTGCCGCCCGGCCCAGACGGTGATGCCGAGGGTGGCCAGGACGAACAGGCCGAACAGGGTCATGGTCAGGCCGCGGTGGTCGGTCGCGGCACCGGCGAGAGCGGTCATTCGGCGGCCTCCCGGGGGGCGGTGGCGGGGGCCGGCGCGTGCGCGGCGCGGATCGCCGCGGCCGGCGGGTCGAGGCGGCGGCCGGCGAACCGGGCGTACCAGGCCGCGATGGCGAAGGTCGAGGCGAACTGCAGCAGCCCGAGCAGCAGTGCCACGTTGATGTGGCCGACCACGGTGGCGGCCATGAACGCGGGGGCGTAGCCGGACAGCAGCACGTACAGCAGGTACCAGAGGATGAAGCCTGCGGTGACCGGGAAGGCGAAGTTCCTGAAGGACGTCCGCAGTTCGCGGAACTCGGTGCTCTCCTCGATCCGTTGCACCTCCGGGGTGCCGGTCCCCTGGTCGGTCGGCGGTTGGTCCACGCGGGTCTCCTGACGTCTTCGGGTGAGCGGGCGGACGGCATGGGTGTGAGCGTGATCACATCGACGTGTGCGGCTGCATGCTAGATCCGCCGCACCGCGGGCGACAGCGTCCGCGCACGATCGGGTCCGCGACATGACCGATCTGGCCGAAAACCGCCGGGCCGTGCCCGGACGCAGCACGGCGG
>NZ_JBHWBW010000241.1:2930-11468 GCF_042735675.1 Kitasatospora sp. NPDC059571 | reverse complement strand
GTGCGCGACCGCTCAGCGCCGCGCCGTCAGCGTGGCCCCCACGCTCGCCGCGACCACGCAGCCGATGCCGGCCACCTGGACGGCGCCGAGCAGCTGGCCCAGCACCACCAGCCCGACCAGCGCACTGACCGCCGGGTCGAGACTGACCAGCACGCTGAACACCCGCTGCGGCATCCGGCGCAGCGCGGTCATCTCCAGTGCGTACGGGACGATCGGGAACAGCAGGGCCACCCCGGCGACGGCCCCCAGGACGAGGGCCGGCGAGTCGACGGCGGCCAGGCCGTGCCAGGCCCCGGCCGCGCCGAACGGGGCCAGCGCCAGGGCTGCGATGGTGAACGAGACGGCGAGCCCCTCGAAGCCCCGGAACGCGGCGCCGACCCGGTCGGTGAACAGGATGTACCCGGCGTAGCAGGCGGCCGCCCCGAAGGCGTACGCCAGGCCGACCGGGTCCAGCCCGCCGCCCTCGCCGCCGCCGAGCAGGGTCAGCAGGGCGACGCCGCCGCCGGCGAGCAGCGCCCACACCAGGTGGCTCGCCCGCCGGGCCAGCGCGAGGGCGACCGCCAGCGGGCCGAGGAACTCGATGGTCGAGGCCGTGCCCATCGGCAGCCGGTCGGTGGCCCCGGCGAACAGCAGGGTCATCCCGGCCGAGGCGAGGCCGAGCAGGACGGCGGAGAGCAGGTCCCGCCGGCTGCGGCCGCGCAGTCGGGGCCGGGTCACCGCGAGCAGGACGGCCGCGGCGACGGTCAGCCGCAGGAAGGTCGCCCCGCCGACCCCGAGCACGCCGAACAGCGGCTTGGAGAGCGCGATGCCGAGCTGGACGGTGACCATGGCCCCGACGCAGAGCAGCGGCGCCGGGACGGATCCCGTACGCCGCTGCGGGGTGGTGGCCCGGCCCGGGCCGCCGACCGGTGGGTCGGCGGGTGCCCGGCGCCGGCCGGCTCCCGGAGGTGCGGCGGCGGTCCGGTCGCTTCGTCGCCAACCACCGCGCTCGCCGGCCGGCTCGCCCTTGGCGGAGGGCGGCATGGCAAGGGCGTCGGCGAAGGACTCGCCGGTGACAGCCGTGAACGACGGCTCGCGGGTGTTGGCGGTGGACATGGGGACGAGTCTGACGTAAGGAGTCCTCGGCGGGCGAGCTCGTTACCAACAGGTGGACGGGCCGCCCGGTCGGGTGAACTCGCAGCTCACGGTCGGGAGCCTGCGGCCGGGTGGCGACGATCAGTCAGTAGGACTGGTACATGCGCTCCTTGGGACCCACCGCCGCCGGAACGGCCGTCCTCGCCCTGCTGCTCGCCACCGCGGGCCCCGCGGCCTCGGCGGCTGCGGCGTCCGCCGCGGGGCCGGCCACCGCCCACGCCGGCCACCGCTCCGGGCACCGGCCCGGCCACGCCGCCGTCCGCCACGCCGTGGTCCGCCACGGCGCCGCCCGCCCGGCCGGCGCCGCCCGGGACGGCGGCCCCGGGGTCTACCGCGGCCCCGGCTTCGACACCTGCACCGCCCCACCGCTCGACGCCATGCAGGCCTGGTGGGACGACTCCGCCTACGGCGCCGTCGGGATCTACACCAGCGGCCGGCAGCGCGGCTGCAGCCAGCCGCGGCTCACCGCCGACTGGGTCGCCCGGGCCAGGTCGATGGGGTGGTCGTTCGTCCCCACCCACGTCGGCCGACAGGCGCCGTGCAGCACCAACACCAACAAGCCCGCCCACATCGACCCGGACAACGCCGCCGCCCAGGGCGCGGAGGAGGCCGCCGAGGCGGTCACCGCGCTGCGCGCGCTCGGCATCGGCCCGGGCAGTCCGGTCTACCTCGACATCGAGGCCTACCCGCGCGGCGACGGCAGCTGCGGCCGCGCCGTCGTCGACTTCACCACCGGCTGGACCGACGGCCTGCACCGGGCCGGCTACCTCTCCGGCTTCTACTCCTCCGCCGAGTCCGGCATCGCCGACCTGGCCGCCGCCGCCCGCGACGGCGCCGGCCCCCTGCCCGACGCCGTCTGGTACGCCCGCTGGGACGACAAGGCCACCACCACCGACGGTGCGGGCGCCCTCAACCCCGACCTCTGGACCGACCACGGCCGCATCCACCAGCACCACGGCAACATCACCGAGACGCACGGCGGCATCTCACTGACCATCGACCGCGACGAACTCGACGCACCGGTGGGGTGAGGCCCGCGGCCGGCCGCGGAGACGCTGGTCTCAACTGCACCACGACTGCTGACACGAGGGCCCGGGCGGGGCAAGAATCTGCACGTCGGCCGTGACTACTTGCCGGTAGCCGCGCCGACCCCCACCCGGTCTCAAGGAGGAACCGCGTGTTCAGCACGATGCAGGACGTCCCGCTCACCACGGTCCGGATCCTGGCGCACGGCGCGACCGTCCACGGCGGATCCACCGTCACCACCTGGGACGGCAGCGGACCGGTCGTCCGCAGCTACGCCGAGGTCGGCGCGCGGGCCGCGCAGCTCGCGTACGCGCTGCGCGACGAGCTCGGCGTCACCGGCGACCAGCGCGTGGCCACCCTGATGTGGAACAACGCCGAGCACCTGGAGGCCTACCTCGCGGTGCCGTCCATGGGCGCCGTGCTGCACACCCTCAACCTCCGCCTGCCCGCCGGCCAGCTGGCCTTCATCGTCAACCACGCCGCCGACCACGTGATCATCGTCAACGGCAGCGTGCTGCCGCTGCTCGCCGGCGTGCTCGGGCAGCTCAACGACACCCTCCGGCACATCGTGGTCAGCGGCGAGGGGGACCGCTCGCTGCTCGACGGCTTCGCCGGCACCGTCCACGAGTACGAGGACCTGATCGCCGACCGGCCCACCGCGTACCCGTGGCCCGAGCTGGACGAGCGGCAGGCCGCCGCGCTCTGCTACACCTCCGGTACCACCGGCGACCCCAAGGGCGTCGTCTACAGCCACCGCTCGGTGTACCTGCACTGCCTCCAGGTCATGGCCGCCGACAGCTTCGGCCTCACCTCCCGGGACACCGTATTGCCGGTCGTCCCGATGTTCCACGTCAACGCCTGGGGTGTGCCGCACACCGCCTTCATGTCCGGCGCGAACCTGCTGATGCCCGACCGTCACCTGCAGCCCAAGCCGCTCGCCGAGATGATCGACCGGATCCGGCCCACCGTCAGCGCCGCCGTCCCCACCATCTGGACCGGCCTGCTGGACGAGCTCGACGCCGGGGACTACGACACCTCCGCCCTGCGCATGGTGGTCATCGGCGGCTCCGCCTGCCCGCCCGCCCTGATGAAGGCCTTCGAGGACCGCCACGGCATCAACGTGGTGCACGCCTGGGGCATGACCGAGACCTCCCCGCTCGGCACCTTCTCGCTGCCGCCGGGCGGCCTCACCGCCGAGCAGGAGTGGCCGTACCGGCTCACCCAGGGCCTCTTCCCGGCCTCGGTCGAGGCCCGGCTGATCGGCCCCGGCGGCGAGCGGATGCCGCACGACGGCGAGTCCGCCGGCGAGCTGGAGGTCCGCGGCCCGTGGATCGCCGGCGCCTACTTCGGCGGGGCCGACCGGGAGCCCGAGCGGCCGGCCGACAAGTTCAGCGAGGACGGCTGGCTGCGCACCGGCGACGTCGGCACCATCACCGCCGACGGCTACCTCACCCTCACCGACCGGGCCAAGGACGTCATCAAGTCCGGCGGCGAATGGATCTCCTCGGTCGAGCTGGAGAACGAACTGATGGCCCATCCGGAGGTCGCCGAGGCCGCCGTGGTCGCGGTGCCGGACGAGAAGTGGGGCGAGCGCCCGCTGGCCACCGTGGTGCTCCGGCCGGGCGCCGCCGCGGACCTGCGCGACCTGCGCACGTTCCTGGCGGGCCGGATCGCCTCCTGGCAGCTCCCGGAGCGCTGGGCGCTGGTGGAGGCCGTCCCGAAGACCTCGGTCGGCAAGTTCGACAAGAAGGTGATCCGCGCCGAGTACGCCGCGAACCGGCTCGACGTCACGCTGCTCGGCAAGGAGTAGCCGCAGGCGCCCGCCGCGGGCTCCTCCCCGCTCGTAGGGAATACCCCCAGGGGGTATACGTGTTCCGTCGTACGGACGGAGCCCGCGAGGGGAGAGGAGCCCGCACCATGCCGCACGAAACGCACCACGAGCACAGCACGCACCACGAGCACCACGAGCGCACCGCCGGCCGGGGCTGGCGGACGGCCGCACTCGCCACCCTGCACTGCCTCACCGGCTGTGCGATCGGCGAGGTGGCCGGCCTGGCGGCCGGTACCGCCCTCGGACTGTCGAACGGCGCCACCATCGCGCTGTCCGTCCTGCTCGCCTTCGCCTCCGGCTATGCGCTCACCATGCGCGGCGTGCTGCGCGCCGGCCTGGACGCACGGCAGGCGCTGCGGGTCGCACTGGCCGCGGACACCGTGTCGATCCTGGTCATGGAGCTGATCGACAACACCGTCATGGCGGCCGTGCCCGGCGCGATGGACGCCGGCCTCGGCGACGCGCTGTTCTGGACGTCGCTGGCCGCCTCGCTGGCGCTCGCCTTCGCCCTGACCGTGCCGGTCAACCGGGGCCTGATCGCCCGCGGCCGCGGCCACGCCGCGGTCCACGCGCACCACTGACCCGCCGGCCGGCGTACGGCCGCGGCGGCCCGGGCCGTCAGCGGCCTGCGCCGGCCTCCGCCATCGCGCCGATCCGGCCCAGCAGATCGACGATCCGCTCCTGGACCTCCGCACCCGTGGACCGCTCGGCGACGAAGAGCACCGCCTCGCCCGTCCGCAGCCGCGGGAGCTCCTTCGGATCGAGGCCCACCGAGGTGTAGACGACCAGCGGGGTGCGGTGCAGCCGGTCGTTGGCGCGCAGCCACTCCAGCAGACCCGCCTGCCCGCGGTCGATCCGCAACAGGTCCATGACCACCAGGTTGGGCTGCAGGCTGCTGGCCTTGGCGACCGCCTCGTTCTCGTCCACGGCGTGCTCGACGTGCATGCCCCGCCGCTCCAGGCCGGCGATCATCGCGGAGGCGATGTCCTGCTCGGCCTCCACCAGCAGCACCCGGGGCGCGTGGTTCTCGCTGTCGCGCGGGGCCAGCGCCCGCAGCAGCACCGCCGGGTCGGCGCCGGGAACGGCGTCCCGGGCGGCCTGGCCGAGACCGGCGGTCACCATGACGGGCACCCGCTGGTTGAGCGCCGCCGTGCGCAGCGACTCCAACGCCGTACGGGTGATCGGCCCGGTCAGCGGGTCCACGAACAGGGCGGCCGGGAAGGCCGAGACCTGCGCGTCGACCTCCTCGCGGGAGCGCACGATCACCGGGCGGTAGCCGCGGTCCTGCAGGGCCTGCTTGGTGGACGGGTCGGGCTCCGGCCAGACCAGCAGGCGGCGCGGGCCGCCGTCGGCGCCGGGCACCGGAGCGGCCGGGGCCAGCTCGGCGAGCGGCCGGGGCGGCGTGCGGGCCTCGACCGAGGCCGGCGCGCCGGGCGCCTCGGCGGCAGCCGGGAGGGCCGGCAGCTCGGCGGGTGCCGGGCCGGTGGCCGGTGCCTGCTGGGGTGCCGCCGGCTGCGGGACGGGGCTCAGCGGGGCGGACGCGAAGGCGACCTGCAGCGGCCGCGGCGGGCTGAGCTCGCCGAGTCCCGTCCCGACCGGCTGCGGCGGCTGCGGGGCCGCCGGCTCGGGAACGGCGGGAAGGGCGGGTGCGAGCGCGGCCTCGGGCCGGGCCTCGGGGACGGTGGGGAGTGCCGCGACGGCCTGGGCCGGCTCCGCGGCGGGCTGCTCGGCGGCGGGCGCGTCGGGGTCGGCCGGCACCGCGAGCCGCCGGCGGCGGCCGGTCGGCTGGACGGCGGGCTGGGCGGGCACGGCCGGCGGGCCGGCCGGCAGCGCGTGCTCCAGGCCCGGGTACACCGCGCCGGCGTCACCGAGACCGGGCAGGCCGCCCGTCTCGGCGCTCTCCTCGGCGGGCGCCCGGCGGCGGCGCCGGGACGGCCGGGCGGACTCCTCCGCGGCGGGCTCGGGTGATGTCGTGTCAGCCGCGGGGCCGGCCGCGGGAACGCCGGCCGGCGGCGTCGCGAGGTCCGGGGTGACCGGGACGGCCTCGCCCGGACCGAGCGGGCTGGGCCCCAGTGCGATCGGGCCGCGCCGCTCGGTGCGGGCCTCCTCCTCGGCGCGGGCGCGCCGGATGCGCTCCTGGCGCGCCGTGCCGCGGCTCCGGCCGGCCGGTGCGTCGCCGGCACCGTCGGCGGCCTCCGCGGCCGGTTCGGCCGGCGGGACCTCCGGGAGGTCCGGGAGCATCGCGGTGTCCGTCTCCTTGGGCACGCTCGGCCGTCCGGCGGACGCCCGGGCCACCGCCGGGTCGATCGGCAGCTCCACCACGTAGGTGGTGCCGGCCCGGCCCGGGAGCTCGTGGCGCTGCAGGACGCCGCCGTGGCGCTCCACGATGCCGCGGGCGATCGGCAGGTGGACGGGGCTGCTCCGGCGGGCCGGGCCGCGCACCTCGATCCGCGCGACGTCGCCGCGCTGGGCGGCGGCCACCACGACCATCGGGAGGTCGCCGCCGGCCGGGGGGAGCGCGGGGACGCCCAGCGAGGGCGCCGCGCCGGTGCCGGGCGCGTCCAGCGAGGGGGTGATGCCGCTGACGTCGGCCACCAGGTGGGCGAGGGCGCGGGCGAGGCGCTCCCGGTCGGCGGTGACCTCCACGGCGGCGGCGTGCACCGAGTAGCGGACCCGGCCGGGGCCGACCAGGTCGCCGGCGTGCTCCACCGCGCGCTGCACCACCCCGTCCAGGCCGACCGCCTTCCGGACGAGCCGCTCCTTGCCGGCCTCCGCCGCGACCTCGAACGCCTGGTGGTCGAGCACGCCGTCGATCAGCGTGCCGAACCGCCGGCACTCGTCGGCGAGCCGCCGCAGCGTCCAGTTCGCCTCCGGCCAGAGCTGGCCCGCGGGGTCGGCGGCGAGGGCGTCGATCCGCCGGTGCAGGGCGGCCAGCGCGTCGCCGAGCTCGGTCTCCAGGACGGCGGTCAGGTGCTCGTTGCGGGCGACGAGCGCGAGCTCCTTCGTCCGGTCGGTGAACGTCATCACGGCGCCGACCAGCTGCTCGCCGTCCCGTACCGGGGCGGTGGTGAGGTCGACGGTGACCGGGGTGCCGTCCTTGCGCCACAGCACCGCGCCGCGGACCCGGTGCTTGCGGCCGGACAGCAGGGTGTCGAGCAGGGCGGAGCCCTCCAGTGCGAGCGGGCTGCCGTCCGCCTGGGAGTGCTGGACGAGCGGGTGCAGCTCGCGGCCGCCGAGCTCACTGGCCCGGTAGTCGAGTATGTGCGCGGCGGCCGGGTTGACCAGCACCACGCGGCCCTCCAGGTCCACGCCGAGCACGCCCTCGGCGGCGGCCCGCAGGATCATCTCGGTCTGCTTGTGCTGCCGCCGGAGCTCGGCCTCGACGCCGAGCCGGCCGGTCAGGTCGCGGACCAGGAGCAGCAGCAGGTCCTGGCCCCCGCCGTCGCGGTAGGGCTCGTACGGGACGTAGCCGCGCCCCTCGGTGCCGGTGCCGGCGCCGTCGTCGGTGAAGTCGTTGCCGCTGACCTCGACCGGGAAGGTGCTGCCGTCGGTGCGGCGCGCGGTCATCCGGACGGGCTTGTCGAGGCCCTCGGCCTCCGCCTTGGCCGGCCGCATCGAGCCGGGGATCCGGCTCGGGTCGAACTCCGGCAGCAGGTCGAGCAGCCCGCGCCCGACCAGGGAGGTGCCGGGCGCCTGGAGGCTCTCCACGGCGGCCTTGTTCGCGTCGACCACCGTGCCGTTGCTGTTGACCAGCAGCAGCGCGTCGGGAAGTGCATCGAGTATGGCGGCGAGGCCGGCGGCGCCTCGGGTCGGCCTGCTGCTCACGTCGACAGGTCTCCTCACGGCATGTCGGCGGGGTCTCGCCGGCTCGGTCACGGCGGCGGCTCGCGGGCGCGCGCTCTCCTCGGGCCCCGGCAGTATCTCATTGTTCTTTGCGCTGTGGACGACCCGCCTAGTAACGTTGTCCGTGGTTGGTGTCGGGCCCCTGGGCTGTGGCATCATCACATGCGCACGGATCGTGTCCGGAGATCGGGGACGGTTCGAGCGGAGGAGGCTTCGCCTAGTCCGGTCTATGGCGCCGCACTGCTAATGCGGTTTGGGCCTTAAAGCCCATCGAGGGTTCAAATCCCTCAGCCTCCGCCTCACGGGAGCCCCGTCGGCCACAGCCCTCGGGGCTCCTGCCGTTCCCGGGCCGGTGCGCCCGCGGGCGGTCCCGGGCGCCCGGGATCAATCGATTTCACCCCGCGTCGACGGTCATGTAATGTTGTCCCCGCACCGCCCCGGAGGCCAGCCGCCAGGGCGAGCGCTCATAGCTCAACGGATAGAGCACTTGACTACGGATCAAGAGGTTGCAGGTTCGAATCCTGCTGAGCGCACCACAACCTGCCGAGCCCGGCCCGCAAGGCCGAGCACCGGCGCTCATAGCTCAACGGATAGAGCACTTGACTACGGATCAAGAGGTTGCAGGTTCGAATCCTGCTGAGCGCACCACCCGAGGGGCCCCGACCCAAGGCGGGGCCCCCCTACGTGATGGCGACCCGGCCGGG
>NZ_JBHWBW010000241.1:0-2920 GCF_042735675.1 Kitasatospora sp. NPDC059571 | reverse complement strand
TGTGTTTTTGTTATACTCCGCGCGCCCCCCCCCCCCCGGGCCCCCGCCCCCCCGGCCGCCCCCCCTCGTCGTTCTGCCGTCCCGGCCGGGCGGCGCCCTCAGGCCAGCTCGGTCCGGTTGATCCAGGCGATGTCGCGGTCGGCCAGGAACCACTCGGGGGCGGTCAGCGGGCGCCGCCGGTCGAAGGTGTGCGGCACCGGGTCGTGCCGGATCAGGTCGGGTTCGGCGCCCAGGGCGAGCAGCAGGTCGGTGACGTCGACGGCGAGGTTGGGCGGACCGCTCAGCAGCACGTCGCGGCCCGAGCAGTCGCCGAGGCCCTCCAGGCCGTCCAGGAGCAGGTCGACGGCCTCCGCGCGGCCGGAGCCGTCGGCGGGCACCGCGAGCAGCACCTCCAGCCAGGGGCTCCGGCCGACCAGCTCCCGCAGGTCCGCGAGGTCGTAGCGGTCCGCCTCGTCGCGGGCGCCGAGGACCACGGTGGCCGGTCGTCCGCCGTCCCGGCCGAGCTGTTCGAGCAGGGCCTTGATCTGGCCCCAGCCCGTGCCGCCGGCCACCGCCAGCAGCGGCCGCCGGGACGTCCGGTCCAGCACCGCGTCGCCGAGCGGCGGGCCGATCCGCAGCTGCTCGCCGACGACCGTGTCGTGGACCAGCGCGGTGGAGAGCAGCCCGCCGGGCACCCGGCGCACGTGCAGGTCCAGGGTGCCGTCCGGGCGGGGCGCGCAGGCGATCGAGTACGGGCGCCAGACCTGCGGCACCCTGGGCGAGCAGAGCGTGAGGTACTGCCCCGCGGTGTACGGGTAGCCGCGGTCCGGGGCGAGGGTCAGCACGGCGACGTCGGGGGCGGCCCGGCGGCGCTGCACCACCTCGGCCTGCCACCACGGAGGCGTGTCGGCCGGGACGGCGGCCGCCGCGGCGGTCATCGCCTCGGAGATCACCGTCCAGGCCTGTCCCCAGGCCTTCTCGTCCGCCGCCGTCCAGGCGTGGCCGGAGGAGTGCCGCAGGGCGGCCAGCAGGCTGGCACCGACAGCGGGGTAGTGCTCGGGCCGGACGCCGAACTTGCGGTGGTCGCGGCCGAGGGAGGACAGGTAGCCGGCCAGCCGCTCCGGCTCCTCCAGCCGCCCGACCACCCGGGTGAGCGCCGCGAACAGGCGGTCGCGCTGCTCGTCCAGGTCGGCGGGGAAGAGCCGCCGCAGCTCCGGGTGGTGGGCGAAGAGGTGCGCGTAGAAGTAGGTGGTCAGCTGGCGGGCCCGGCGTTCGACGACCGCCAGGCCGGCCCGCAGGACTGCGGGGTCGACGCTCACCGGCCGGGCCTCAGCCGGCGGCCGCCATGGCCCGGCCCATGGTGTCGGCGACGACCCCGTACACGGCCGCCCAGGAGGCCTCGGCCTCCGTGCTCCAGGCGTCCCCCGCGTAGTGCCGCAGGGCGGCGATCAGGCTGGCGCCGACGGCGGGAAGGTGCTCGGGCAGCGCGCCGTAGCCGGCGTGCCGGCGGCCGAGCCCGGTGAGGATTCCGACCAGCTCGTCGGTCGACTCCAGGTTCGCCACCAGGGCGCCGAGCGCCTCCCAGAGCCGGTCCTGCTGCTCGTCCAAGTGCTCGGCGAAGAGGCCGCGGACACCGGGGTGGTGCTCGAACAGGTGCCGGTAGAAGTAGGCGGTCACCTCGGTGCCGTGCGGTTCGACGGCGGCGAAACTCTGCTTCACGAGAACGGTGTCGATGGTCACGTCCGCCGACTCTACTGACCCCCTGTCAAATCGAACAGGGCGTCCGGGGGAATGATCGCGGACTTCGGGAGATGCCGGCCCGTGATCTCCGCACAATCGGGCCGGAAGGCCATTTCCGGCCATCTGCACGGCGTTCGTGGCATGTGGCTGCCAATCGGGTGCAATCGGTCCTCTACCTGCTGGTGTCGGATTTTGACGGGCTGTCGGCCGTGCTTCTCTTTTGTCGGATGGTATGGCCTCGCGGTCCGGCCGGGCCGCTCGCCCGGGCCCGCCCCGGCGAGCGAAGGAGAGCCGGATGTCCCCACACTGCTGCCCGGTCGCACAGGCCCCCGGCGCCCGGCCGAGGGCGCGGATGCTCGCTGCGGCGACCGCGGCCGGACTGCTGCTCGGCTGGGCGGCCGGACCCGCTCCGGCCCGGCAGACTCCTGCCGCATGGACGGGCGGCGCGCAGGCGGTGCTGCCGTCCGGGCTGACCGTTCGGCTGGAATTCGCCCCCCTGCCCGGAATCGACGCCGCGGCTGCGCCGGGAGTTCTCGGCGGCCGCACCGGGGACACCGCGGCGTACACGGACGGAATCCGCCCGGGTGATCCCGCCGAGACCTTCCGGATGTCGGACCCGCACCCGCAGCAGGACGGTTCCTGGCGGGCACTGGGAACGCTGCGGATCGCGTTTTCCCGGCCGGTCCGCAATGCCCGACTGCACGTCAGCGGACTCACTGCACGGGCCGCCGCCGCCACGGGCACCACCACCGCGGCCGCCCGGCTCGTCCTCGCCGAGGCCGCCCCGGCCGCCCCCGCGCTCACCGCCCGCACCGCGTGGACGGGCTGGACGGTCGACGGCGGCACCGTCGCCCCGCCCGCCGACGGCGCCGCGGACTCCGCCGGCGACGGCTCCGGCAGCCTCGAACTCGGCGGCACCGTCAGTTCCGTCACCCTCCGGGTCGAGCGGCGCACCACCGCCCGGAACGGCTCCACCACGCCCGCCCCCGCACTGGGCACGGCCGTCACGGTCGGCCTGGACGAGTCGCTCGGCACCGCGCCCGCCGGGTACGGCAACGCCTCGCACCTGCGCTCCGACCTCGCCCTCGGCCGGGACGCGGGCGCGCCGGCCGGGCCGGCCGCGGACGGTTCGCGCCCTGCCCCGCCGGCCGAGGAGGAGCCGGCAGCCCGGCGGCCGCTGGTCGAACTGGCCCCCGGCAGG
>NZ_JBHWBW010000240.1:0-11503 GCF_042735675.1 Kitasatospora sp. NPDC059571 | reverse complement strand
GGGGGCGGGGCCGCGGGCGGGCCGGCGCCACCTGGCGCGGGCGGGTGGGGTGGGTCCACTCGGGCTGGCGGGCGTAGTCGAACCAGCGCAGGTCGAGCGACTCCTCGCTGATCATGGCCTCGGCGCCGGGCGGGGCGACCGCCACGTACTGGACGTCGAGGTGGGTGTTGGCGGGGACGTCCCGGCCCGCGCAGTGGACCTCGTGCCGGTCCAGCCGGACGGGCACCGGCCCGTCCGGTCCGCCGACCAGGGCGAGGCCGGCGATCCCGGACTCCTCGGTGGCCTCGCGCAGCGCAGCGCCGGCCAGCGTGGTGTCCTCCGGCTCGCAGTGCCCGCCCATCTGCAGCCAGCGGCCGACCTTGGGGTGCAGGGTGAGCAGCACCCGCCCGGCGGCCGGGTCGACCACCAGGGCGCTGGCGGTGATGTGGGCGGGCAGGCACGCCCGCCACATGCCGTCCGGCCGCTCGGCGAGGTGGCCGAGGTAGTCGCGGCGCAGGCCCTCCTGGGCGGCGTCGGCGACGGCCCAGTCGGAGAGGGTGCGTACGGCGTCGAGGTGGAGCGTGCCGGTCACCGGTCACCGCCGTCGGTGCCCTCGGCGTCGTCGGTGCCGTCCGTGCCCCGGTCGCCCTCGGCGGGCTTCGCGCCGCCCGCGGCGGCGTCGCCGAGGAGCTTGTCCAGCGCGTCGAAGTCGATGCCGCCCTCCTCGGCGGCCCGGTGCACGAAGCCGTCCGGGTCGTCCAGGTCGGCGGCGGTGGGCAGCATGTCCGGGTGCGCCCAGAGGGCGTCGCGCCCCTCGATGCCGCGGGCGTCGGCGAGCGAGGCCCACAGCCGGGAGGCGTCCCGCAGCCGGCGCGGGCGCAGCTCCAGGCCGACCAGGGTGGCGAAGGTCTGCTCGGCCGGGCCGCCGCTGGCGCGGCGGCGGCGCAGCGTCTCGCGCAGCGCAGCGGCCTGCGGCAGGTGCGGCGCCGCGGCGGTGTGGACGACCGCGTCGACCCAGCCCTCGACCAGGGCGAGGGCGGTCTCCAGCCGGGCGAGGGCGGCCTTCTGCTCGGGGGTGTCCTCGGGCTGGAGCAGGCCGCCGGCGAGCGCCTCCTGGAGCGCCTCGGGGTTGCTCGGGTCGAGGTTGCCGACCAGTTCCTCCATCCGGGAGGTGTCCACCTTGATGCCGCGGGCGTAGGCCTCGACGGCGCCGAACAGGTGCGCCCGAAGCCACGGCACGTGCGAGAACAGGCGCTGGTGGGCCGCCTCGCGCAGGGCGAGGTAGAGCCTGACCTCGTCGGCGGGCACGCTCAGGCCCTCGCCGAACTCGGCGATGTTCTGCGGCAGCAGGGCCGCCCTGCCGGCCGGGGCGAGCGGCAGGCCGACGTCGGTGGAGCCGGTGACCTCGGCGGCCAGCGCGCCCAGCGCCTGGCCGATCTGGGTGCCGAACATCGCGCCGCCCATGGAGCGCATCATGCCCATCAGCGGGCCGGCCATCGCCTGCATCTCGGCCGGCAGCACGCCGCCCATGGCGGTGCCGACGCGCTCGGCGACGGGGTCGACCAGGTCCTTCCAGACCGGCAGGGTGGCCTCGATCCACTCCGCGCGGCTCCAGGCCACGGCGGTGCCGGAGCCGGAGGGGAACTCGGTCGCGGCGTCCAGCCACAGCTCGGCGAGCCGGACGGCCTCGGCGACCGCCGTGCGCTCCGACGCGCCGACCGAGCGGTCCTTGCTGCGGCCCTCGGCGGGCTCGGCGACGACCGTCTGCCGGGCGATGTTCTTGGCGAGTTCCCAGTTCACCGGGCCGCCGTCGAAGGACAGCATCTGTCCGAGCTGCTGGAAGGCGGCGCCGAGGTCGGAGGGGTTGAGGTTGCCCATCATCGCGCCGAAGGGGTTGTCGCCGCCCGCGCCGCCGAGGCCGAACAGCGCGCCGAGCGGGTTGCCGGCGCCGAAGCCGAACGGCTGCTGCGGCTGGTCGCCGCCCTGCCCGCCCCCGCGCTCGGCGGCGGCGTCGCCCTGGTCGTCCTTCTTGCCCTTGCCGTCCTCAGGCTCCTCGGGCGGGACGGAGAATCCGAAGGGGAGGTCGCTCACGGGGTCCTCGATCTGCTCGGCCGTCACGCGGGGTGTGGCGGGTGTTCGGCAGCCCCGCAGCGGCGGGGCGTGTGTCCATGGTCTCGCGGCCCGATGGCGCAGCTTGCAACCGCCGGGCCCGTGCCTCGGGCAGGATGGACGGTACGTGACACTCGTACGTACGCACTTAAGCTAACCGTGGAGGATGGCCGGTGAGTTCCCCGCCTTCGGACGTTCGCTCTGGGCTGACCGGAGGTGAGGACGTCGCCGCAGCCGCCGCGGACTCGCCGTCTCCAGCCTACGGCGGCAGGCCGCTGACCGTGGCCGTGACCGGCGCGGCGGGCGTGGTCGGCGAGCGGGTCGCCGCCCGGCTGGTCGCCTCGCCCGGGGTCCGCCGGGTGCTGGCCATCGACGACCGGCGCGGCGAGGTCCCCGGGGTCCACTGGCGGGTGCTGGACGTCCGCGACCCGGCCGTGGCCGAGCGGCTCGCCGAGGTGGACGTGGTCGTCCACCTCGCGATGGACCTCGGCATGGAGACCGATGCGCGCGCCCGGAGCGCCTACAACGTGCGGGGCGCGCAGACCGTGGTGACCGCCGCCGCGGCCGCCGGGGTGTCCCGGGTGGTGCTCTGCACCTCCGCGATGGTCTACGGCGCGCTGCCGGACAACGAGGTGCCGCTGGCCGAGGACTCGGAGCTGCGGGCCACCGAGGAGGCGTCGCTGGTCGGCGACCTGCTGGAGATCGAGCGCCTGGCCCGGCGGGCCCCGCGCACCCACCCCGGCCTCCAGGTGACGGTGCTGCGCCCGGCGGTGGTCGTCGGCCCCGGCATCGACACCGTGCTCACCCGGCACTTCGAGGCGCCGCGGCTGCTGGTGGTGGCCGGCTCCCGGCCGTGCTGGCAGTTCTGCCACGTGGACGACCTGGCGACGGCGCTGGAGTACGCGGCGCTGGGGCTGGTCGAGGGCGAGGTGACGGTCGGCTGCGACGGCTGGCTGGAGCAGGAGGACGTGGAGGAGCTGTCCGGGATCCGCCGGATGGAGCTGCCCGCCGCACTGGCGCTGGGCACCGCGGCCCGGCTGCACCGGCTCGGGCTGACCCCGGCCCCGGCGGGCGACCTCGCGTACACCATGTACCCGTGGGTGGTCTCCGGCAGCCGGCTGCACGAGGCGGGCTGGCGGCCGCGGTTCAGCAACGAGGAGGTGCTGGGCGAGCTGCTCGGCCAGGTCTCCGGGAAGCACGCCGTGGCGGGCCGGCGGCTCGGCGGCAAGGAGGCGGCGACCAGCCTCGGCGCGGCCGGTGCGACGGTGGCCCTGGTCGGCACGGCGGCGCTGGTGCGGCGGGCCCGCAAGCGGCGGCGCTTCTGAGGCCGCTCGGCCGTTCCGCTCTGCGGAAAGTCTCAATCGTGATCCGGAACCCCTTGCCGGATCCCGCCGTGAATGGGGAATCATGGTGCACATGTCCGAGAACCACGACCCGATCCGCCTGCTCGCCATCCGTGACACCCCGCTCTCGCTGGACGAGGTGTACGAGGCGGTCGGCGACGACGCGGCGGGCGGCACCACGGTGTTCGTCGGGACGGTCCGCGACCACGACGGCGGCAAGTCGGTCGCCGCCCTGGAGTACAGCGCGCACCCGACCGCCGAGCGCGAGATGCGCCGGATCGCCGAGAAGATCGTCGCGGACTTCCCGGTCCGCGCGCTCGCGGCGGTGCACCGGATCGGCCGGCTGGAGATCACCGACAAGGCCGTCATCGTCGCCGTCTCCTGCGCCCACCGCGGCGAGGCCTTCGCCGCCGCCCGCCGGCTGATCGACGACCTCAAGCACGAGGTGCCGATCTGGAAGCACCAGGTCTTCTCCGACGGCGAGGAGGAATGGGTCGGCGCCGGGTCCTGCTGAGGCCCCCCGATCCGCCGGTGTAACCTGCCCGGCCGTAACCCGGGTCCTGCTGCGGCCGTTGTCTGCGCGGACGGTTAATCTGCTGATAGACACGACGAGCTGGGAGTACGGACATGGCTGCGCTCGCCTGGTTGATCATTCCCGTTGCGGCCGCACTGGCGGCCATGGTCTGGGCCGGCTGGGCCGCCCGCACCCCCCGCGCCACCGGTGATCCGGCCTCGCTCGCCGAGCACGAGCGGTTCCGCGCCGCCATGGAGCGCAGCACCGCCTCGACGCGGGAGCAGTGAGCCCGGTGCCAGGGCCCGGGCAGCGCCCGGGCGGCGTCGTCCCGTACTGTCGAGCCATGCCACGCCGCTCCGCGACGATGCTCGCCGCCACGCTGCTGCTCATAGGCCTGCTCTGCGCCTCCGTGATGATGCGCGTGCCCTACACCGAGATGAGCCCCGGGCCGACGTACAACACGCTCGGCGAGCAGCACTCGGGCGACCCCGTGATCAGCATCACCGGGCACCAGGTGTACCCGACGACCGGGCACCTGAACATGACCACCGTGCAGGTTACCGGCGCCAAGTACGAGCCGAGCCTGGTCTCGGCGGTGATCGGCTGGCTGCGCCACGACGTGCTGGTGGTGCCGCACGACAACGTGTACCCCAAGGGCCAGACCGACAAGGAGGCCCAGCAGGAGAACGCGGAGCAGTTCGCGTCCTCCGAGGACAGCGCCAAGACGGCCGCGCTCGGCGAGCTCGGCATCCCGGTCGGCACCGAGATCGTGGTCTCCTCGGTGATCGCCGGCGGCCCCTCCGAGGGCAGGCTGCACGCGGGTGACCAGATCGTCGCGGTGGACGGCACCGCGGTCACCGGCAAGGACCAGGTCGCCGCCCAGGTCACCAAGCACAAGCCCGGCGAGACGGTGGAGTTCACCGTGGTGCCGCACGCCAAGGCCAGTGCCACCCCCGCCGCCGCGGACGAGAAGAAGGTGGCCGTCACCACCGGCAAGGCCCCCGACGGCCGGGCGATCGTCGGCATCGTGCCGGGGACGGACCACACCTACCCGTTCACCATCGACATCGGCCTGCAGGACGTGGGCGGCCCCAGCGCCGGCCTGATGTTCTCGCTCGGCATCATCGACAAGCTCACCCCCACCGACCTGACCGGCGGGAAGTTCGTCGCGGGCACGGGCACCATCAGCGACGACGGCCAGGTCGGGCCGATCGGCGGTATCCAGATGAAGCTGATCGCGGCCCGAGACAAGGGCGCCGAGTACTTCTTCACCCCGTCGGAGAACTGCCCGGAGGCCGTCCAGGGCACCCCGTCGGGGCTGCGCCTGGTCAAGGTGGACACCCTGGACGGCGCGCTCAAGGCGCTGGACTCGATCCGCTCCGGACAGGCCTCGGCCCTGCCCTCCTGCCCGCGCTGAGCGACCTGCCCGCGCCGGGCCGCGGGCAGGGCCGCACGGAGCCTCAGGCGAAGGTCGCCAGCAGGGCCTCGGTCAGGGCCGGCACCAGGTCCGGGCCGGTGAGCACCTCGCGGGCGACGTCCTTCTCGCGCAGCCGCAGGGCGATCTCCCGGGAGCCGTCGCGCAGCACGGCGGCGGTGATCCGCACCTCCTGGCGCTGCGGGTGACCGGCCACCCAGTCGGCCAGCTCCTTCTCGGTGGCGTTCTTCGGGCGGGACTGCTCGGCGCCGGGCGGCAGCATCAGCCGCTCGACGACCAGGGCGCAGCCGACGACCTGGTCCGGCCAGGCGATGGTGCCCAGGAACCGGTCGAGCTCGGCGCCGGCGGGCAGCTCCTCCTGCTCGACCGGGGTCAGGCCGGTGGCCTCGTCGTCCAGTTCGAGCTGTCGAACGAGCTTCGGGTCGGCCTTGCGCAGTGCCGCGGTGTCGACCAGGGCGAACAGCCGGGCGGGGAGGTCCCAGCCGAGCGTGGCCGCGTACTCGTCGATCTCCAGGGCGGCACGGGTGAGCGGGGTGGCGGCCGGCGGCAGACCGCTGCCGGCGGGCGTCTGGGGTGCATCGGACATGCCCCCATCCTCACACGCCGCCGCGCGCCCGGCGGCGAGCCGATCCGGTAACCGTCCGGTCTCGTGCCGGGCCCGCGGGAACTCGGGTCGTGGCCGACGAAGTTGCACAGGGGACGTCCCACGACCCGCAGACGAACAGCAGAGGTGCCACCGTGGTCTTCCAGATGCCGGACCGCCCCGAACCGGCGTTCCGCGCCCGAGTCGGGCCGCCGTCCCGCCGGACGAGGGTCCTGCTGCTGACCGCGGGTGTGCTCGCCGTCCTCTTCCTGCTCTTCGTGGCGGCCTCCGGGCTCTGGACGGACTGGCTCTGGTACCGCTCGCTGCACTACGGCGGCGTGTTCGGCACCCAGCTGCGGACGAAGGCCGGCCTGTTCGCCGTCTTCGGGCTGGCGATGGCCCTGGTGGTCGGCTTCAACCTCTGGCTGGCGCACCGGCTGCGCCCGCCGCTGGCGGCGATGTCGGTCGAGCAGCAGAGCCTGGACCGCTACCGGATGGGCGTGGCCCCGCACAAGAAGTGGCTGCTGGCCGGCGCCGCGCTGCTGGTCGGCCTGGTGGCCGGCGCGGCCGCGGCCGGGCAGTGGCGCACCTGGCTGCTGTGGACCAACGGCACGCCGTTCGGAGTGAAGGACAGTCAGTTCCACCTGGACGTCTCCTTCTACGCCTTCGAGCTGCCCTGGTTCGAGTTCCTGCTCGGCTTCGCGTTCAGCGCGGTGCTGGTCTCGCTGCTGGCCGCCACCCTGGTGCACTACCTCTACGGCGGGCTGCGCCTGCAGGGCCCCGGCCGCCGGGCCAGCCGCGGCGCGCAGGGCCACCTCGCGGTGCTGCTCGGCGTCTTCGTGCTGCTGAAGGCCGCCGCCTACTGGCTGGACCGCTACGCCCTCGCGGTGAAGTCCGGCTCCTACAAGGGCGTCGAGGGCTGGACGGGCCTGCGCTACGTGGACGCCAACGCCTTCCTGCCGGCCAAGACCATCCTCTTCTTCGTCGCGGTGATCTGCGCCCTGCTGTTCTTCCTGACCCCCGTCCGGCGGACGTGGGCGCCGGCGCTGATCGGCTTCGGCCTGATGGCGCTCTCCGCGGTGCTGATCGGCGGGCTCTACCCGGCGATCGTGCAGCAGTTCCAGGTCAAGCCGAACGAGCAGGCCAAGGAGCTGCCGTACATCCAGAAGAACATCGACGCGACCCGGCAGGCGTACGGCATCGCCGGCGCCGAGACCACCCAGTACGGGCCGCGGTCCACCACCAGCGCCGAGGCGCTGAAGCCGGACGCCCAGACGGTGGCCGGCATCCGGCTGCTGGACCCGAACGTGGTCGCCCCGACGTTCCGGCAGGCCGAGGCGCAGCGCAAGTACTACGCCTTCCCCCGGACGCTGGACGTGGACCGCTACGGTACCCAGGACACCGTGCTGGGCGTGCGCGAGCTGGACATGACCGGGGTGCAGCAGCACAGCTGGATCAACGACCACTTCAAGTACACCCACGGCTACGGCGTGGTCGCCGCCAAGGGCAACCAGGTCGACGCCAACGGCAAGCCGGTCTACACCGAGTCCGGGCTGCGCGACGCCGACCAGTACAGCTACAACCCGCAGGTCTACTACGGCGAGAAGACCACCGCGTACTCGATCGTCGGCGGTACCAACCAGGAGATCGACTACACCTCGGAGTCCGGCGCGGACAAGCTGACCCAGTACCGGGGCGGCGGCATCTCGCTGGACAACCCGCTCACCCGGGCCGCCTACGCGGTGAAGTTCCACGAGCCGCAGATCCTCTACTCGGGCGCGATCACCGACGGCGCGCGGGTGCTGTACGACCGCACCCCCAAGGAGCGGGTCGAGAAGGTCGCGCCGTGGCTGTCGATCGACGCCGACCCGTACCCGGTGATCCAGGGCGACCACGTGGTCTGGGTGCTGGACGGCTACACCACCTCGGACGGCTACCCGTTCGCCTCCAGGACGACCCTGGGCGAGTCCACCAAGGACGCGCTGACCGACCAGCGCGGCCGCACCCTCACCGCGGTCAACCAGGTCAACTACATCCGCAACTCGGTCAAGGCCACCGTCGACGCGTACACCGGCGAGGTGAGGCTGTACCAGTGGGACGAGGCCGACCCGGTGCTGAAGAGCTGGATGAAGGCCTTCCCCGGCACCGTCCGGGCGAAGTCGGCGATCCCGGCCGCCCTGCTGCCGCACCTGCGCTACCCGCAGGACCTCTTCAAGGTGCAGCGCGAGCTGCTCGGCCAGTACCACATGACGGACGCCGCCGCGTTCTTCAGCGGCACCGACATCTGGCAGGTGCCGAACGACCCGACCACCAACACCGACGAGGTGCAGCCGCCGTACTACCTGACGCTGCGGATGCCGGACGCCAAGGGCGCCGCCTTCTCGCTGGCCACCAGCTTCACCCCGAGCGGCCAGGAGAACCTCGCGGCCTTCATGGCGGTCTCCGCCGACCCGGGGCCGGACTACGGGAAGATCCGGATCCTGCGGGTGCCGGGCGACTCGGGCGCCCTGGGCCCCAACCAGGCCCAGGCGAAGTTCAATTCGAACGGCGCGGTGGCCAGCCAGCTCAGCCTGCTGGCGAGCCGCAACGACTCGGCCGTGGTGTACGGCAACCTGCTGACCCTGCCGGTCGGCGGCGGCATCCTCAACGTCGAGCCGGTCTACCTGCTGGCCCGCGGCGCCAAGGCCCCGGTGCTGCAGAAGGTCCTGGCGATGTACGGCAACGACAAGGTGGTCATGGCCGACACCCTGTCGGACGCACTGGCCCAGGTGTTCGGGGGCGCGGCCACCGGCGCGCCCGCCACCCCGACGGCGCCCGCCACCCCCGACGCCTCCGGCGGGGCCACGCCCGCACCGGGTTCGACCACCCCGCCGGCGGCCGTCAACCCCGACCTCCAGCAGGCGCTCCAGGACGCCCAGAAGGCCTTCGACGAGGGCCAGGCGGCGCTCAAGAACGGCGACTGGACGGCGTACGGCAAGGCGCAGCAGGCGCTCCAGGACGCCCTGAAGCGGGCCGCCGCGGCGAAGCCGGCCGCGGCCGGGGCCGCCCCGGCGCCGGCCGGTTCGCCCACGCCCTCGGCGTCGTCCACCCCCTGAGCTGCGGCAACCGATTGTTGGACCACCCCGCGACCGTGCTATGGTTTACCCAACGACGCGGGGTGGAGCAGCTCGGTAGCTCGCTGGGCTCATAACCCAGAGGTCGCAGGTTCAAATCCTGTCCCCGCTACTGAAGATCAGGGCCCGGAGGCACCAGAGTTCATCTGGTTCCTCCGGGCCCTGGTGTTTTTCCGATCAAGAGGGGTCCGACTCCGGTACTATCGACCCGTTCAGCCCGGTCCCGCCGCCGTTGCCGGGGTTTGTGGGGCCCAAGTGTCGGGAAATCGACAAAGCGCTGAAGCTGTCCCGCTGGCTTCGGCCCGCCCCGGCAGAATTGGTCCGGGGCAGGTGTACGCGGGTTCCGGGTGATGCGACGATGGAGCACATGGGGGATGCGGTACGGCTGTTGACTCCCTTTCGACACCGAGAGGGGGACAGCGGCCGGCCAGTCAGCTGCGCCCCCGGCGGATGCCGAAGCACTCTGGGGGAGCGGGAGCCGGCATGAAGCTGATCGGTAGGAACGGCACCGGGCCCGCCGCGGCCCCCGACACCGGCACTCGGGCGCAGCGCGCCGACGAGGCCCCGCAGCCCCTGCCCGCCCAGCGCAGCAACGGCCCGGAGAGCCTCGTCCGGATCTCCGCCCAGCAGCTGGTCGACGCCGTCGGCCGCTACCCGGCCACCGTCGAGGACCCTGACGGCGAGACGGCCCCGGACGCCGCCAGCTTCGAATCCGCCCTCGCCGCCCGGGAGCAGGCCGCCCTGGAGTCCCGGCACCGGGCCGCCGCCGACGGCGGTGACCCGGGCGCCGCCAGCCAGCTGGGCGCGCTGCTGCTGCGCCGCGGCGACCTGGAGGACGCCGAGCCGTACCTGCGCGCCGCCGCGGCCGCCGGCCTGCGCGCCGCCGCCAACAACCTCGGCGTGCTGCTGCACCAGCGCGGCCACCGCACCGAGGCCGCCCAGTGGTGGCGGCAGGCCGCCGTCGCCGGGTCGGCGCCGGCCGCGCACGCGCTCGGCCTCCAGCTGCGCGACCAGGGCGAGGAGGAGGCCGCCGAGTACTGGCTGCACTTCGCCGCGGAGCACGGCCACCCGCTCGGCGCCTACGCACTGGGCGACCTGATGGAGCATCGGCGCGACGTGCGCGCCGAACGCTGGTTCAAGGTGTCCGCCGACGCGGGCCACCGGGAGGCCGCCTACCGGCTCGCCCGGATGCGCGAGGCGGCCGGCGACAAGGAGACCGCCGAGACCTGGTACCGCACCGCGGCCGCGCGCAGCCACGCCCGGGCCGCGCTGCGCCTCGGCGTGCTCCTGGAGGAGCGCGGCGGGCTCGACGAGGCCGCGCGCTGGTACCGGCAGTCCGCGCAGAACGGCGAGCCGCGGGCCGCCTGCGCGCTCGGCTTCCTGCTGCGCGACACCGGCGACGCCGCGGCCGCCGCCGAGTGGTGGCAGGAGGCCGCCGAGGCCGGCGACGGCAACGCCGCCAACGCGCTCGGCGCGCTGCACGCCGGCCGCGGCGAGGCCGCCGCCGCCGAGCGCTGGTACCGCGCCGCGCTGGACGCCGGCGACCACAACGGGGCCTTCAACCTCGGCCTGCTCTGCGCCGCCGCCGGGCGGGAGGCACAGGCCGAGCAGTGGTACCGCAAGGCCGCCTACGCCGGGCACCGGGAGGCCTGCAACGCGCTCGCCGTGGTGCTGCTCCAGCGCGGCGACGAGTCCGGCGCAGAGCCGTGGTTCTCCAAGGCCGCCGAGGCCGGCAGCGTGGACGGCGCGTTCAACCTCGGTGTGCTGCACGCCGGCCGCGGCGAGCTGACGCAGGCCCACGAGTGGTACGCCCGGGCGGCCGCGGAGGGGCACGGCGAGGCCGCGCTCCAGCTCGCCGTCGTCCAGGAGCAGCGGGGCAACGCGGCCGGGGCGCTGGAGCGCTACCGCCAGGCCGCCGGCGGCGGCTCGGCCGAGGGCGCGTTCCGGCTCGCCGTGGTGCTGGAGCGCCGCGGCGAGGCCGAGGCCGAGCACTGGTACACGGTCGCGGCCGAGGCCGACCACCGGCGGGCCCAGGTGCGGATGGGCGTGCGCGCCGCCGAGCGCGGCGAGCTGCAGTCCGCCGAGCGCTGGTACCGCCGGGCCGCCGAGGCGGGCAGCCGCAGCGCCGCGTTCAACCTCGGACTGCTGCTGGCCCGTCAGGACAGCGAGGCCGAGGCGGTGCTCTGGTACACCCGGGCCGCGGACGCGGGCCACGGGCGGGCGGCACTGCGCCTGGCGCTGCTGGCGCTGCGGCGCGGCGAGCCCGTCCAGGCGGAGAACTGGTGCCGCCGGGCCGCCGAGTACGGCCCGGCCGAGGTCGCCGAGCGGGCCGGCCGCCTGCTCGGCGCGCTCGACGCGGAACTCAGCGCGTATCCGCGGCGGGGGGGGGGGCGGGGCGGGGGGCGCCCCCCCGCCCCCCCCAGCGAA
>NZ_JBHWBW010000239.1:0-11555 GCF_042735675.1 Kitasatospora sp. NPDC059571 | reverse complement strand
CTCCGGGGCGGCGGGGGCGGGGGCCGGCACCGGGGCGGGCGCGGCCACGGGCGCCGGCGCCCCGACCGCCACGGGCGGCGCCGGCACGGGCTCGGCGGCCACCGGTTCGGCGGTCACCGGCTCTGCGGCTCGCCCGGCGGCCGGGGCCGCGCTCACGCCGTCCCAGCCGAGCTGCACGCTCTGCAGGATCTCGGCGAAGACGCCCGTGTAGAGCTCCCAGTCCTCGGTCTGCGCGGTGCTCAGCTGGAGCGTCAGCGCGGTGGCGCCGTCCGGCGTCGGCAGCACCGCGACGGCGGCCGCACCGACCACCTGGCGGGGCAGGCCGTCGGCGGCGAGCGCCGCCGGGACGGTCGCCACCCGGGGCTCGACCAGCAGCGCCGCGGGCCCGGCCGGCAGCATGACCGTCCAGACCTCGGCCTGCGGACGGGAGTCGGCCAGCCGGTGGGCCAGCTCGTCGGCCGGGCCGGACGCGCGGCCGAGCGAGACCACCAGCGAGGCGTGGCTGGTCCGGTCGTCGGTGCGCAGTGCGGACAGTCCGGCGTAGAGCACCCCGGCGGCCGTGGCCTCGTCGGCGAGCGAGGCGGCCAGTACCGACCAGTCGCGGCGCGCCGCCGCGTCGCCGCCGGCGAACACCTCCTCGGCGACCTCGGCGAGGTGCGCCGCCACGGCCGCGCCGCCGCCGCGGGCGGTCAGCGGGTGGAACGCCGACGGCACCACCAGCCGGGCCTCGACGCCGGAGCCGGTGGACAGCTCCTCCGGGTCCAGGGCGGGGCGGGCCGAGGCGAAGGCGGCGAGCGGAGCCGTGAAGGCCGGGCGCGGTGCCGCGTCCGCGGCGTCCGGCCGCACCGGCAGCCGGAACCTGGCGGCCGCGGACGCACCGTCGCCCGACGGGGCGTCAGGGCCGACCGGCACCCCGCGGACCGTGCCCGCGCCGTACCGCGCGACCAGGGCCTGATCGGCGCCGGCGGCCGACTCGGCGGGCCGGGCGGTGCTGCCCGCGACCACCGTGCCGAGCCCACGGACCGTCAGGACGCCCGGGCCGCCGCCCGTGCCGAGCCGCAGCCCGAACAGGGCGTCGGCGGCCGGATGCGCGTCGCGGCGGAAGGCGGTGAGGGCGTCCAGCGGATAGTGCGTCGCCCGCCCGTCCACCAGCGCATCGGCCAGTACGTCGAGTGTCGCCGCGATCCGCTCCGCGCCTGCGAAGCCGTCCAGTGTCATGGCCCGAGCCCCCTCGCTCCCGGTGGAAAAATCCGTCCACTTTCTATCAGAAGCGGTGGACATGCCGGGCGGCCGGACCGCCGGGCGGTCAGCCCTCGCCGAGCGCCAGCCGGGTCAGGGTGTCGCCGATCCCGGGCACCGCGAGCAGCCCGGCGAGGTCGCGCACCAGTGCGCCGGAGGGCCCGTCCGGTCCCTCGTCGGCGAAGAACGCCGCGAACTCCACCGCGAGCGCAGGCTCCCGGGACGCCGTCAGGGCCAGTGCGGCGACCAGCTCCTGCACCAGCTGGACCTGCAACTCCTCGCGGGGGACGGCCCGTTCGGACAGCCAGTCGAGGGAGGATATCTCCGCGTTGGCGATCCACGCCCGGACGGTGCGGCGCACCCCCGGGCTCGTCCGGGACAGCGCGAGGTGCCGCAGGATCTGCTCCTGGGCGGCCCGCCGCACCTCGTCGATCACCGCGTTGGTGCCGGGGCTGGCCGCCACCGAGCCGCCGCGCAGCAGCGCCTCGAAGCCCGGGCCGTGGCTCTCCACGAAGTCCAGGTAGCGGCCCATCACCCGCAGCAGCCGCTCGGAGAGCGGGCCCTCGGCGGGCTCCTCGAACCGGCCGGTCAGCTCCCGGCCGGCCCGGCGCAGCGACTCCTCGTAGATCGCCTGCTTGCCGGGGAAGTAGTGGTAGACCAGCGGCCGGGAGGCGCCGGCGGCCGCGGCGATGTCGTCGATCGACACCTCCTCCGGCGGGCGCCGGCTGAACAGCTCCAGCGCGACCCCGATCAGCTGCTCCCGCCGCTCGTCCACGCTGAGCCGGCGCCGCGGCGCCTTCTCCGCGGGCCTCGGCGGATCCTCCGACCGGGTCGCCGGCGACGGCGTGCGGGAAACCATGGCGTCACCCTAATTGCTCGGCGGCGCCCCGCGGCAGCCAGGGCGGGCGGCGCAAGAGCTGACGAAAGTCTGACGGACCCGGGTCGGCCCTGGTCAGCGGCCCGCCGGAGTGGTCGAATCGAGGGGTGAACGAAACCTCCGGTACGCCGGTCGGGCGCCGCGTGGTGCTCGGCATGCTGGGCCTGGGCGCCGCCGGGATCGCCGCCGGGCCGTACCTGCAGCGCGCCGTCGAGGCGGTGACCAGCAAGGACCCGACCGGGCTGGCGGACCTGCTGCCCGGTGGCGGCGGCTTCCGCTACTACTCGGTGGCCGACTCGGTGCCCGAGCGCGGCCCGGCCGACTACACGCTGACCGTGGACGGCCTGGTCGACCGGCCGGCGACCTACCGGCTCGCGGACCTGATGGCCATGGAGCAGACCCGGATCGTCCGCGACGTCCAGTGCGTGACCGGCTGGCGGGTCCCGGCGACGCCGTTCGAGGGCGTCCGGCTCTCCCGGCTGCTGGAGGCCGCGGGCGTTCGGAAGGGGGCGACCGCCGTCCGCTTCACCTGCTTCGACGGTGCGTACAGCGAGAGCCTCACCCTGGAGCAGGCCCGCCGCGACGACGTCCTGGTCGCGCTGCGGATGCAGGACCGGCCGGTCGGGCACGCCCACGGCGGGCCGGTGCGCCTCTACGTGGCGCCGATGTACTTCTACAAGTCGGCGAAGTGGCTGTCGGGCATCACCGTCACGCCCGCCGTCAGACCCGGGTACTGGGAGGACTACGGCTATGACGTCGACGCCTGGGTCGGCCGCTCCAACGGACGCGACGATGCCCCGACGAGCTGACGACGGGCGGTGGCCCCGGTTCGCCAGGGCCGAGCGCTGGGTGCACCGGGCGACCGCGGGCCTGATGCTGGTCTGCCTGGCCACCGCCCTGATGCTGTACTACGGGCCGCTCTCCGAGCTGGTCGGCCGGCGCCGCCTGGTCGTCGTGGTGCACGAGTGGGCCGGCCTGATGCTGCCCGTGCCGCTGCTGCTCGGCCTGGCCTCCCGGGCGCTGCGCGCCGACCTGGTCAGGCTCAACTGCTTCACCGCGGCGGACCGGCAGTGGGTGCGGGCCGTGCTGCGCCGCTCCTTCCGCCGCCCGGCCGGCAAGTTCAACGCGGGGCAGAAGCTGTACGCGGCGTGGATCGCGGGCGCCGCCCTGGTGATGATCGGCACCGGGCTGCTGATGTGGTTCACCCACCTCGCGCCGCTGGTCTGGCGGACGGGCGCGACCTTCGTCCACGACTGGCTGGCGGCGGCGGTCGCCGTGGTGGTGGGCGGCCACATCTGGATGGCGGTGCGCGACCCGGAGGCCCGCCGCGGGATGCGCACGGGCCGCGTCGACCCGCTGTGGGCGGCCCGCGAGCACCCCGACTGGGAGCCTCAGGAGACGGAGAACTCCAGGTAGCGGCGGTAGGCCTCGCGCCCGTCCGGCACGAAGTCCCACTCCGCGAGCCGCTCGGCGAGCTCGTCCGCGGTGAGCCAGGCGTACCAGGCGACCTCCTCGACCTGCGGCGAGACCGGTCCGTCCCAGCGCGCCTCGTGCATGTCGCAGAACCACGACAGGCCGTCCTGCTCGAACAGGAAGCGGAACAGCGGGACGGTCTCGATCCCGCTCACCCCGAGCTCCTCCTCGGCCTCCCGCACCGCGGCCTCGGCGTAGGTCTCGCCGGAGCCGACCACCCCGCCGACGAAGCAGTCGTGGGCGCCCGGCGCGAACAGCTTGGTGTCGGTCCGCCGGTGCACGAAGATCCGGTCCTGGGGGTCGCGGACGAGGATGAAGACGCAGCGGTGGGTGAGGCCCTGCCGGTAGACCTCGCGCCGCGGCGCGGTGCCGATCACGCGGTCCTGCGCGTCGACCACGTCCAGCAGTTCCTCAGCGGGGTTCGTCATGGTGCACCACGCTACCGAGTCGGCGTCCCGTCGATCACCCGGCTATCGTTCGAACGGAAAGATCGAACGCGTGGACGGCACGGGCGAGGCGGCGGGCAGTGGCAGCGGTGGAGATCTGGGGCGAGACGGCGGCGGGCTTCGAACCGGTGCGGGAGGCCTTCGAGCGCAACTTCCGCGAGTACGGCGAGTTGGGCGCGGCGTTCGCGCTGTACGCCGACGGCCGCAAGGTGGTCGACCTGTGGGGCGGCGACGCCCGGCCCGAGGTCGGCGGCCGGCCGGCCCCGGCGGTGCCGTGGACGGCCGACACCGCGCAGGTGCTGCGCTCGGTCACCAAGGGCCTGACCGCCGCCACCGCACTCCACCTCGTCCAGCGGGGCGAGCTCGACCTGGACGCCCCGGCCGCCTCCTACTGGCCGGAGTTCGCCGCCGAGGGCAAGGGCCGGGTCCCCGTCCGCTGGCTGCTCTCCCACCAGGCCGGGCTGCCCGTGCTGGACGTGCCGCTGCGCCTGGAGGACCTGCTCACCTGGGAGACCGCGGCGGCCGCGGTCGCCGCGCAGGCCCCGGCCTGGGAGCCGGGCACCGCGCACGGCTACCACCCGTACACCTTCGGCTGGCTGGTCGGCGAGGTCGTCCGCCGGGCGAGCGGCCGCAGCATCGGCCACTACCTGGCGGAGGAGATCGCCCGGCCGCTCGGCCTCGACCTGTGGATCGGCCTCCCGGCGGGTGCCGGGCCGAGGGTCGGCCGACTGGTCGACCTGCCCGCCCCGGCGGCCGCACAGGCCGGGCCGAACGGGATGAAGGTCCGTCCGAAGGCGAACGTGGTCCGCGCCTACCAGGACCACAACTCGCTGACCGCCCGGGCGTTCGCCGCCGTCCGCGCCAACGTCGACCTCAACGACCCGGCGGTGCAGGCCGCCGAGGTGCCCGGCGCGGGCGGCATCGGCACGGCCCGCTCGGTGGCCCGCTTCTACGCCGCGCTGATCGGCGCCGCCGACCGGCACGGCGGCGCGCCCGGCGAGCGGCTGCCGGCCCTGCTGGGCCCCGAGGTGCTGAAGGAGGCGATGGGCCCGGCGGTCAGCGGCCCGGACCGGGTGCTGATCATCAACACCACCTTCGGCCACGGCTTCTTCCGGCACGGCGCCACCTCGCCGATGGCCTCGCCCGCCAGCTTCGGCCACCCCGGCCGCGGCGGCTCGCTGGGGTTCGCCGACCCCGAGCTGGGCATCGGCTTCGGCTACGTCACCAACGGCATGCAGCCCGGGGTCACCGGCGACATCCGCTCCCGGAGCCTGATCGCCGCCGTCCGCTCCTGCCTGGCCGCCTGACGGTCCGTCACTCGCGTGGCCCGGCAACCGCCCGGCGATCCGTGCACCGCCCGGGCGGGCCGTCCGCTCAGGCCTTCGGCGCGAGCCCGCGGTCGCGCAGCCACTCCAGCTGGCGGCGGCGCTGCGGGGCCAGCCCGCCGCCGTGGTCGCCGAACCGCCACACCTCGATCTCCTTGGGCCCGCCGTAGCGGTGGTACGAGGCGAAGACCGTGGACGGCGGGCAGACCGGGTCCATCAGGCCGACGCTGAACAGCGCGGGCGCACCCGCCCGCGGCGCCAGCTGCAGGCCGTCGAAGTGGTCGAGCGTGGCGAAGGTCCGCTCGACCCGCTCCGGACTGTGCAGCCGCAGGTACTCGGCGATCTCCGGGTACGGCCCGGCCACGGCGATCTCCACCGCCCGCCGGAAGTGCTGCAGGAACGGCACGTCCACCAGCGCCGCCGCCACCGAGCCGTCCGCCAGCGCGGCCGCCGCCAGCGCCAGCCCGCCGCCCTGGCTGCCGCCGGCCACCACCACCCGGTCGGCGTCGACCTGCGGCAGGGCGCGGACGAAGTCCACCGCGCGGACCGCGTCGGTGTACAGCCGGCGGTAGTAGTACCGCTCCGGCGACTCCACGCCGCGGGTCATCAGGCCGGCGTACCACTGCGGGTCGCCGGGGTGCGGGTCCGGGGTGTCGTGGCCCTGGCCGCGGGTGTCCATGACCAGGTAGGCGTAGCCGGCCGCCGGGAACACCAGCCGCTCCAGCGGCAGCCCCCGGCCCTGGCTGTACCCCAGGAACTCGACCACGGCCGGCAGCGGCCCCTCGGCGCCGCGCGGCACCAGCAGCCAGCCGGCCACCGGCTCGCCGCCGTACCCGGGGAAGCGCACGTCGAAGACCTCGAACGCGGGCAGCAGCGCATCGGCCACGGGCACCACCCGGGCCTCGCCGGCCGCCTCCCGGGCCTGTGCCAGGGTGGCCGTCCAGAAGGCGTCCAGTCCCTCCGGCGCGGCCGGCTCGGGCCGGTACTGCAGCAGGTCCTCGTAGGGCAGGTCGGTCAGCGGCACGCGTGCTCCTCGGCAATCGGCAGTCGGTACCGGCAGTCTGCATCCGCCGGTCGGTCAAAGGCCGGCCGGGCGCGGCGGCGGCCGGCCGTGGCACTGCCTACCCCCTCGGGGTCAGATCAGGCCCCGGCGCGCCGCCCAGACGGCGGCCTGGAGCGGGGTGCGGACCCCGATCCGGTCGCACAGCACCCGGATCCGGCGGCGCAGCGTCCGGCTGGAGGTGGACAGCCGGCGGGCGACGGCGTCCAGCGGCAGACCCTCGGCGAGCAGCAGCACCCGGTGCTCCTCGGGCACCGGCAGTCCGGCGGCGGTGCGCCGGGCCTGCGGCACCGGCTGCGGGCACGGCGCGTGCTGGGCCGGTACCGGCCGGGCCGCGGGGGTCCGCCCGCGGTTCAGGCGGCCGGGCGTCGTCGCGCAGGCAACCTCGCGGTGTCCGAGGTCGGCCAGGTGGCCTCGAGGTCGAGGTCGACGCAGGTCAGGCCGGCGGGGTCGGCGGGGAGCCCGAGCAGGGCGGCGGCCGCCCCGGTCTGCCGCAGCAGCGGGATCCGCTCGTCCTCCAGTGCGACGTCCATCGGGATCGTCGCGTCGGCCAGCCCGCTGGCGGCGATCCGCTTCACCGCGGACGGCCCCTCCTCGCTGGTGAGCAGCAGGACGTCGTGGCCGAACCGGCGGGCGGTGGTGGTGATGGCGATGGCGATCCCCATCATCACGGGCACGAACATGTGCGCAGCGGGATCATCAGCGCGATGACGTCGGACCGGTTGCTGGCCAGCGCCCGGGGCCCCGCGTGCGGGTGGTGGCCGAGCTCGGCGATGCTGCGCTCCACCCGCAGCCGGGTGTCCTGGGAGACGGACCGCTTGCCGCTGATGACGTACGAGACCGTGCTCGGGGACACCCCGGCGTGCCGGGCGACCTGGGCGAGCGTGACCATCCGGTGCTCCATCTCGCGACCTTGCCGGGCGCGGTGGTGAAGCGCTTCGACAATGTCTGCTGTGCGGCTCGATGCTGTCCTGCCGGGAGAGCCTGGAGAGGCAGCTGGGCTGTGTCCAGACCCGGTGTCGAAGCGCTTCACCAGTGCGAGCCGGAGGCTCCCGGGAGGTCAGGCCTGGCCGGTCTCGAAGCGGCTCACCTGGCCGCCCTCCACGGTGAACCGCCAGCTGGTCTTCATCTCGCCCCACGTGTCGTTGCGGTAGTTGGCGATCAGCGCGAGGCCGCCGTCCTTCTCGGCCTGCACGTCCATGTGGCCGCGCGAGGAGAAGATCTCCCGGTCGGCCCAGGCGGCCAGCGGCCGGTCCGAGCCGTCGTCGGACATCGTGGCGTCCGTCGTCAGCGCCGCGAAGAAGGCGGTCGGGTCGCCGCTGTTGATGGCGCCCACCAGCGCCCGGACGGCGGGATTGGACAGCTTCGCTACGGGGATGGTCATCGGAGTGCTCCTCATTCCACGGCACGGTGCCGTGCCTCCCAGAGACCACGGCGCCGGGCCGCCCGCCAGCGGCCCTGGTCCGTCCGCGCCCCGCCTCCCCGGCGGACGGCCGGGGCCGTGCTTTGATCACGTCCGAGGAGCCGACGCACCGGAGGGAGTCGCGGATGGGGCCGGCCGAACTGATCGTCCTGGCGTTCCCGCAGGAGACCATCACGGCCGAGGCCGCCCGGGTGCTCGGCACCCTGCGCACCGCCGGCGACATCCGGGTGGTCGACTCGCTGGTGGTCACCCGGCACGCCGACGGCGGGATCGGCTACACGGAGCTGGGGGAGGTGGAGCACCTGCGGGGGGTGGCCGCGGCCGGCGGCCACGAGCTCCCGCTGATCGGCCCGGAGGACGCCCGGGAGGCCGGCGGCCTGCTGGCGCCCGGCAGCGTCGCGGTCCTGGTGCTGATCGAGCACCTGTGGGCGCGGGCCGCCGAGGAGGCGCTGCGGGTGGTGGGCGGGCGGATCGCCTGCGGGGTGCGGATCCCGCCGGAGCGGCTGGAGGCGGCCCTGCGGGCGGCCGAGGTGAGGCGCGGCGAGGGCTGACCGCGGGCCGCTGCGCCGCCGGCGGACCGGGCGGCCGGCGGCGCGGCGGCGGTGGCGGACTCCGCGGGCGGGGGCTCCGGCAGACGGGCGCCGCGCCCGGCGCGCCGGGTGTGCTGCACGCCTGCCGGAAATCCCCGCACCGGTAGCCCGGGGACCCTGGTCCTCTCGCGCCCCGTCCGCTACGGTGGGTGCATCATCGGTCACCCGGTGCGGTAGCGGCCCGTCCGGCGCTCCCACAACAGGTAGCCCGCCAGCCAGGCGGAGATGCCGTCGGTGTAGCGCTGCGCGATGCCGAGCTGTTCGTCGTCCAGTTCGAGTTCGGCGCAGGCGTCCGGCAGCCGGGCGAGCAGGCCGGCGTAGGTGTCGACCATGACCTGGGCCTCGCCGAGCACCACGGCGCACGCCTCCTCGGCCGGGCAGCCGCGTTCGCGCTGGACGATCAGCACCAGGTTGTAGACGTCGCCGCGCGGCGCCTCCAGCGGGTAGGAGCGCACGTCATTGCTGAACGAGGGGATGTCGGCCGCCAGTTGGCGGATCCGTCTGAGCAGTGGATGATGCAGCACCGAGGGCGGGACGGTGAAGCCGCCGAGCCGTTCGACCATGTCGAAGATGGTCTCCATGGCGGCCGTCCCCCGGCGGAGCATCAGATAGCTCTCCCGGTCCGGTATCCGGCCGCCCCGCCGTCCGCCCGCCTCGGCCGGATGGCTGGCGAAGTACCACTCCCAGTTGGCCGCGGCGCGCGCCCGCCAGCGCGCGGGCATGCCGGAGGTGGAGCGCCGCCAGAGGTCGGCGAAGGCCCGCTCCACGTCGGAGGTGCCCTGCGGCAGCGCGCCGTGCACGATCTCGGTGAGCCGGTCGCAGATCCGGGACACCTCGGTCGGGCGGCGCCCGAGTTCCGAGTCGAACTGGTCGTCGAAGAGGAAGAAGAATCCGAGCAGGTCGGCGGCCAGGCCGAGGTCCTCGGGGCCCGCGGCGGGGTAGCTGAGTGCCGCGAGCTCCGCGACCTCCCAGTGGCCGTAAGCGGTCTCGTCGGCCACCGCGGCGAGGGCGCGGTGCCGGTCCAGCCAGTCGCGGTGGTGGCGCGCGGCGAGGGAGTGGTGGGGGCTTCGCTGGTGGGGGAAGGGCAGGACGATTGTGGTGTCGTCGGACATCGTGCTCCCAGCGCTGTGGCTGTAGGTTCGGTGCATGGGCCGTACGTCGTGCGGTACCTCGATGTGCGTGCGCAAGAGCGGAAGATCAACTGTGCCATCCGGGCCCGAAGGGTATCCCATCGGATCATCAGATGGCATGCGTACCAGGGCATTTGCCCTTGGCATCCCCCGCCAACCCTACGATCCCGCCCGGCCTGCGCGAATGCCGCCCGCGGGCGCCCCCGGCGGCGCTAGTGTCGGGAACGGAACAAGAACCGAACGGCGGAGGGCGTGGCGTGTCGTCAGATCAGAACGGGCGGGGCGGGCAGACACCGGGAACCACGCCGACGGAGCGTCCGCTGCACGAACGCGAGGCCGAACTCGACGCCGCGGAGCACGCGGTCTCCCGACTCTGCCGCAAGTTCGCAGCCGGCGGCACCGAGATCGGCGAGGTCCTGCTCTTCTCCGGCCCCGGCGGCATGGGCAAGACCTCCCTCCTCGACCAGGTCCGCCGGCTCGCGGGCCTGCGCCCCAAGTGCACCGTGCTGTTCGCCCGAGGCGGTGAGCGCCAGCGCAACGAGCCGTTCCACGTGCTGCGCCAGCTCCTGCAGCCCGTCCTCGGCGCCCTCTCCGCGAACGAGCGCAACGAGGTCTTCGGTGGCTGGTACGGCATCGTCGGCCCCGCCATCGGCCTCGTCCCGCCCTCCGACGAGCTCGAACCCCTCGACCCCCAGGGCGTCCGCGACGGCCTCGACTTCGTCTTCACCCAGCTCGCCCCGCGGTTCGCGCCGCTGGTGCTGGTGGTCGACGACCTGCACTGGGCCGACCAGGAGTCGCTCGGCTGGCTCGCCTCCTTCGCCGTCCGCTCCCGCGAACTCCCCGTGCTCCTCGTCCTCGCCTACCGCGACGAGTTCGACCACCCCGCACAGCTGCTGCGCCAGCAGATCGAGGGCATCGCCCGGTACCGGCACGAACTGCGCCGGCTCACCCCCGACACCGTCGCCGACATCGTCCGCGCCGAACTCGGCGAGCACGCCGACGACGCCTTCTGCCGCCAGGTCTGGGCCGTCACCGGCGGCATCCCGTTCGACATCGGCGCGCTGCTGCGCGAGGTCCGCGACCAGGGCCTGGAGGCGAGCGAGGAGAACGCCCGGGAGCTCCACGACCTCGCCGCCGCCGCCCGCGGCGAGACCCTCCAGCACTGGCTCGACAAGCTCGGCCCGACCACGCTGCACTTCGCCTGGGCCTGCGCCCTGCTCGGCACCGACATCCGCCAGCCGCTCGCCGCCACCATCGCCGGCCAGGGCCCCGACCAGGCCGACGACTCGGTGCGCAAGCTCCGCAAGCAGCGCGTCCTCACCAGCCAGCCCAACGGCCGCCTGGAGTTCGTCCACCCGCGCCCGCACCTTCGGCACCCCGTCCGCGATCGGCGCCGCGCTGCGCCTGCAGGCCGCCGTCCACGAGGGCCCGCGCGCCGTCGAACTGCTGGAGGAGGCGGTGACCGCGCTCGGCCAGTCCCCGGCCGGCCACGAGCACGCCCACGCCCTGGTCGACCTCGGTGCCGCGCTGCGCCGCGGCGGCCGCCTGGTGGACGCCGAGGAGTACCTCTACCAGGCGATCGAACTCGCCCAGAGCTGCGGCGCGGACGGCCTGCTCACCCGCGCCCGGCACGAGCTCGACCTGGCCAACTCGCGCCCCAACCGGCTGCGCACGCTGACCAAGGAGGCGCTCAGCCCGGCTGAGTGGGAGGTCGCCCAGCTCGCCGTCCAGGGCCTGGCGCCGCAGGAGATCGCCGACCGGCTGCGGCTGCCGCTGAGCCTGGTGCACCGCCGGCTGGCCGCCGTGCACCGCAAGGCGGGCACCGGTCCGGAGGGCCTGGCGGCCGCACTGGGGCTGCCCGAGCAGCCGCAGCGCGCCGCGGACGAGCTGCTCGACGACGACTCCGACGAGGAGCCCCGCAAGGGGGACTGAGCAGGTGTCGGCCGCCCGGTGGCCGACCGGGGCCCCGCACGGCGGAGCACCGCCGTGCGG
>NZ_JBHWBW010000238.1:0-11592 GCF_042735675.1 Kitasatospora sp. NPDC059571 | reverse complement strand
CGAGGCGTCGCGGGGCCTCACCTGCCCCCCGCCCCGCCCGGTCTGCCGCCCCCCCGCGCCCGGGCCCCGTTGAGCCCCCGGCCCGGGGGCGGGCACCGGCCTGCCGCCACCTCCTGCCTGCGTACTCCGGGGTAGGGGTCGGTCCCGGCGACCTAGGGGTCGGGTAGTGGCGGACACGGGTACTGACGGAATTTCGGCCGACCTACGCTCGATCTGCAGCGACCCGCGTGCAGGCCTGCGCCCCGTCGAGCGGCGCGACACTCCGCGCCCCGCACCGTCGCGACAACCGCGACACCCGCCCTGCCATGCCACCGAGGAGACGCGTGAACGACAAGCCCGAGATCCCGGAGTTCCGCCTGGAGGTCGACCGGTCCGCGGCTCCCGCCCGCGAGCCAGGGCCGATCGACCTGCGCCGCTACTACGCGCACCCCGCCTACTCGGGACTCGCCACCTTCATGGGCGTCCCGTACTGCCTGCACCAGGAGGATCTGCGGGCCGGCAACGTCGACGTCGCCGTGCTGGGCATCCCGCTGGACTCCTCGGTCGGCCACCGCGGCGCCGCGTACGGGCCGCGCATGATCCGGGCCGACGAGCGCTACATCTTCAACACGCCCGAAGCGATGATCAACGCGAGCACCCGGATCAACCCGTTCGACGTGCTCAACGTGGTGGACTACGGCGACGCGGCCGTCGACGCGTTCAGCACCCCGAACTCGATCGGCCCGATCCGCTCCCTGGTGCGCGAGATCGCCGAGGTCGGCGCCGTCCCGATCCTGCTGGGCGGCGACCACTCGCTGCTCTGGCCGAGCGTCGGCGCCCTCGCCGACGTGTACGGCCCGGAGAAGATCGGCGTCATCCACTTCGACGCCCACCCGGACTGCCACGACAGCCAGCTCGGCCACCGCGCCACCCACAGCACCCCGATCCGCCGGATCATCGAGGACGAGGGCGTGCCGGCCGGCAACGTCGTCCAGGTCGGCGTGCGCACCGTCACCGGCCCGGACAACCAGCTCTTCAACTGGATGCGGCGCCAGGGCATGAAGACCCACTTCATGGCCGAGATCGAGCGGATCGGCTTCCACGCCGTCCTCGACAAGGCCATCGCCGAGGTCCAGGAGAACGCGGAGTTCGTCTACCTCTCCCTCGACATCGACGTCCTCGACCCCGTGTACGCGCCCGGCACCGGCACCCCCGAGCCCGGCGGCCTGACGAACCGCGAGATCTTCCCGGCGTTCCGCCGGATCTGCCACGAGACCAAGGTCATCGGCATGGACGTGGTCGAGGTCGCCCCGCACCTGGACCCCGGCTACTCGACCACCATGAACGCCCGCCGGGCCATCTTCGAGGGCCTCACCGGCCTCGCCATGAACCGCCTGAAGATCGCCGGCCCGAACTACCTCAACCCCATCGTCTCCGGTCAGGTGAAATTCCCGATGGGCTGATTCCCGGCCGGTCCGGCGGAAATTCCCCGGGTATTTCCGGCGGTCGCTAGGGGGCGGTTAGGGGATGCCTCCCGCAGAACGCCGCTGCTAGCGTGGCGGCGAGCAGGAAAGAGCCGTGGCCCCGCCGGGAATTGCACCGGCCGGGGCGACTCGAAATCCGGCGGACCGGTGCGCGGGAGCCGGAACCGGAAACGCCGGGGCAGATTCCCTCCCGGGTCGGTGCGGAGTTTCGGGCGCACGTTTTCATCGCGAATCATCGGCGGCCGTGCCCAGGGCCCCCCGGACGTGCTCGGACGTCCCGGGAGCGGCCGGCACGGCCCCCACGACCGGGTTCAAGGGTGTGACAGCACGTGGAGAACGAAGAGAAGCTCCTCGACTACCTCAAGCGGGCGACCGCCGATCTGCGCGAGACGCGCCGGCGGCTGCGCGAGCTGGAGGACCAGGAGCCGGAGCCGATCGCCATCGTCGGCATGGCCTGCCGCTACCCGGGCGGAGTGACCTCGCCCGAGGAGCTGTGGCGGCTGGTCGCCGACGGCGGCGACGGCGTCTCGGAGTTCCCCGACGACCGTGGCTGGGACGTCTCCGCCCTGTACGACGAGGACCCCGACAGCCCCGGCACCTCGTACACCCGCGAGGGCGGCTTCCTCCATGACGCCGCCGAGTTCGACCCGGCGTTCTTCGGCATCTCGCCGCGCGAGGCGCTCGCCATGGACCCGCAGCAGCGCCTGCTGCTGGAGACCTCCTGGGAGGCGTTCGAACGGGCCGGGATCGACCCGGAGTCCGTCCGGGGCAGCGCCACCGGCGTCTTCGCCGGCGTGATGTACCACGACTACGCCTCCCGCCTGGTCACCGTGCCCGAGGAGGTCGCCGGCTACCTCGGCAACGGGAACTCCGGCAGCGTCGCCTCCGGCCGCGTCGCGTACGCGCTCGGCCTGGAGGGCCCGGCGGTCACCGTCGACACGGCCTGCTCGTCCTCGCTGGTCGCCCTGCACTGGGCGGTGCAGGCCCTGCGCGCCGGGGAGTGCTCGCTGGCGCTGGCCGGCGGCGTCGCGGTGATGTCCACCCCCAACGCCTTCATCGACTTCAGCCGCCAGCGCGGGCTCGCCGCCGACGGCCGCTGCAAGTCCTTCGCGGCCGCCGCCGACGGCACCGGCTGGGGCGAGGGCGTCGGCATGCTGCTCGTCGAGCGGCTCTCGGACGCGCTCGCCAACGGCCACCCCGTGCTGGCCGTCGTCCGCGGCACCGCCGTCAACCAGGACGGCGCCAGCAGCGGACTCACCGCCCCCAACGGCCCCGCACAGCAGCGCGTCATCCGCCAGGCCCTCTCCGCAGCCCGGCTGACCGCCCACCAGATCGACGCCGTCGAGGCGCACGGAACGGGCACCCGCCTCGGCGACCCCATCGAGGCCCAGGCCCTCATCGCCACCTACGGCCAGGACCGGCCCGCGGACCGCCCGCTCTGGCTGGGCTCGCTCAAGTCCAACCTCGGCCACACCCAGGCCGCGGCCGGCGTCGGCGGCATCATCAAGATGGTCATGGCGATGCGCCACGGCGTGCTCCCGCGCACCCTGCACGTGGACGAGCCCACCCCGCACGTCGACTGGTCGGCCGGTACGGTGCAGCTCCTCACCGAGGAGCGCCCCTGGCCGGAGACCGGCCGGCCCCGGCGGGCCGCCGTCTCCTCCTTCGGCGTCAGCGGCACCAACGCCCACACGGTCCTCGAACAGGCCCCCGCCACCGCTGCGGTGGCAGAAGCACGCCCGGACGTCCGGCCCCGCCCGGTGCCGCTCGTCCTCTCCGGCCACGACGACGCGGCCCTGCGGGCCCAGGCCGAGCGCCTGCGGGCACACCTGGCCGCCGACCCGACCCTCGACCCGGCCGACGTCGGCCTCTCCCTCGCCGTCGGCCGCGCCGCGCTCAAGCACCGGGCGGCGCTGGTCGGCGAGGACCGGGCGCAGCTGCTGGCGGGGCTGGAGGCGCTGTCCGGCGGCGGGTCCGCAGGGGTGCGCGGCATGGCGGGGACGGCCGGGCGGACGGCGTTCCTGTTCGCGGGGCAGGGCAGTCAGCGGGTCGGGATGGGCTTCGAGCTGTACGGGGCCTTCCCGGTGTTCGCGGCGGCGTTCGACGCGGTCTGTGCGGAGTTGGATCCGCTGCTGGAACGGCCGTTGCGCGAGGCGGTCGCGGATGCGGAGCTGATCGGCGAGACGGGGTTCACCCAGCCGGCGCTGTTCGCGCTGGAGGTTGCGCTCTATCGACTCGTCGAGTCGTGGGGTGTGCGGCCCGACTTCCTGGCCGGGCATTCGATCGGTGAGATCGCCGCCGCGCACGTTGCCGGGGTGTTCTCGCTGGCGGATGCTGCGCGGCTGGTGGCGGCGCGGGGTCGGTTGATGCAGGCGCTGCCGCGTGGTGGTGCGATGGTGGCGGTGGAGGCGTCCGAGGCGGAGGTGCTGCCGCTGCTCGTCGATGGCGTGGGCATTGCGGCGGTCAACGGGCCCAGCTCGGTGGTGATCTCCGGCGCCGAGGACGCGGTCCTGGCCGTGGTCGGGCAGCTGGCCGGTCGCAGGTCGAAGCGGTTGACGGTCAGCCATGCGTTCCACTCGCCGCTGATGGACGGCATGTTGGCGGAGTTCCGCACAGTGGCGGCGGAGGTTGCCTTCGCCGAGCCGCGGATCCCGATCGTCTCCACCCTCACCGGTGCACTCGCTTCAACCGAACTGACCGACCCCGAGTACTGGGTGCGGCACGTCCGCGAGGCCGTTCGCTTTGCCGACGCGGTGCAGACGCTGGAGGCCGAAGGCGCCCGGACGTTTCTGGAACTGGGACCGGACGGCACGCTGAGTGCGATGGCGCAGCAGTGCCTCACCGAAGACGCCGAGGCCGTTCTCACCCCCGCCCTTCGCCGGGACCGCAGCGAGGCGGAGAGCGTCATCACCGCGCTCACCCGGCTGTACGTGCGCGGCGCGAGGATCGACTGGCAGGCGGTGTTCGCGGGCACCGGCGCCCGTCGGGTCGACCTGCCCACGTACCCGTTCCAGCGCGAGGCGTACTGGATCGACCGCACGGCACCCGTCGTCGGGGACGCGCGGGCGATCGGGATGGGGTCCGCCGATCACCCGATGCTGGGTGCGGCCGTTGCGCTCGCCGACAGCGACGGCTTCTTCTTCTCCGGCCGGCTCTCCGTGCAGACCTACCCGTGGCTGGCCGACCACGCCGTCGGTGGCAGCGTCCTGCTGCCGGGCACGGCCTTCGTCGAACTCGCCGTCCGGGCCGGCGACCACGTCGGCTGCGACCGCCTGGACGAGCTGACGCTCGAAGCCCCGCTGGTGCTGCCCGAGCGGGGCGGTGTGCAGGTCCAGGTCTGGGTCGGGCAGGTGGACGGTGCGGGTGCGCGCCCGCTGTCCGTCTACTCCCGGCCAGAGGACGCGGACGACGACGCAGTGTGGACGCGGCACGCCGACGGGCTGCTGTCGAGCGGCGCGGTCCCGGCCGCGGGCGCCGACTTCGCCGCCGCGGCGTGGCCGCCGGCGGACTCCGCACCGGTGGACCTCACCGGTTTCTACGACGCCCTCGCCGCCTCCGACTTCGGCTACGGACCGGCTTTCCGGGGCCTCACCGCGGCCTGGGTGCGCGGCGACGAGGTCTTCGCCGAGGTGGCCCTGCCCGAGGAGGCGGCCGCGACGGCCGGTGCCTTCGGTCTTCACCCGGCCCTGCTCGATGCCGCACTCCACGCGACGGCCCTCGCCACCTCGTCGGACGGCGAGCAGGGCCGGGGCCGCCTCCCGTTCTCGTGGAACGGCGTGTCCCTGTACGCGGTCGGCGCCGCCACCCTCCGGGTCCGGATCGCCCCCGCCGGGCCCGAATCGGTGACGCTGACGGCCGTCGATGCCACAGGTGCGCTCGTCGCCGCCGTGGAGACGCTGATGCTTCGGCCGGTCTCCGTCGGTCAGTTGAACGGGGCGGGCGCTCATCGCGCCGCCCAGCACGACGCACTCTTCTCCGTGGACTGGACCGAGGTCCCGCTGCCCGCACGGGCGGAGGACACGGCCGAGCTCCACACCGTGGTGGGTGCGGACGTCCTCGGCCTCGCCGCCGAGCTGCTCGCCGCCGGTCACGCCGTCGACACCCCCCAGAGCTTGACCGCCCTCGTGGCGCGCCTCGAAGCGGACCGGGCGACCCCGGCACCGGCCACCGTCCTCCTGCCGCTCGGTTCCGTCGGCACCCACCCGTCCGCCGAGGCCACGCACATGGCGGTGCGGGAGGCGTTGGCGCTGGTGCAGGAGTGGCTGGCGGCGGAGGTGTTGGCGGATTCGCGTCTGGTGGTGGTGACCCGGGGTGCATCGGACGCCAGCGACTTGCCGTCCGCTGCGGTGCTGGGTCTGCTGCGTTCGGCGCAGTCGGAGAATCCGGGCCGGATCGTGTTGGTGGATCTGGACGGCGACGCGGAGGTGGGTCTGCTGTCGCGGGTGCTGGCGTGCGGTGAGCCGCAGGTGGTGCTGCGCGGTGGTGTCGCGTTGGCGCCGCGGCTGGCGCGTGCGGTCCCGGACGGTCGTGAGACGGCCCCGGTGCTGGACCCCGAGGGGACGGTGCTGGTGACGGGTGCGACGGGCACGCTGGGTGCGCTGTTCAGCCGTCATCTGGTGCAGGAGTACGGTGCGCGTCGGCTGCTGTTGGTGTCGCGGCGTGGTGCTGGGGCGGAGGGCGCGGCGGCGCTTGCGGCCGAGCTGACCGCTCTGGGCGCGGAGGTGGCGTTCGCGGCCTGCGACGTTGCCGACCGTGCTGCGCTGGCCGAGGTGCTGGAGGGCGTGGAGCTGACCGCGGTCGTTCACACGGCGGGCGTCCTCGATGACGGCATCGTCTCCTCCCTCACCCCCGAGCGCCTGGACACCGTCCTGCGGCCCAAGGTCGATGCGGCGTGGAACCTGCACGAGCTGACCAAGGACCGTCCGCTCGCCGCGTTCGTGCTCTTCTCCTCCGCGGCCGGGGTCTTCGGTGCGGCGGGGCAGGCGAACTACGCCGCCGCGAACGCCTTCCTGGACGGTCTCGCCGCCCACCGCCGCGCCGCCGGCCTGCCCGCGACCGCTCTCGCCTGGGGACTCTGGGCGGGCGGCATGGCGGCCGGGCTGGACGACGCGGACGTACTGCGGATGGCCCGCGGGGGTGTGGCACCGCTGACAGCCGACCTCGGGCTCGCGCTGTTCGATGCCGCGCTGGCCCGGGACGACGCCGCGCTGGTGCCGATCCGGCTCGACCAGGCGGGCCTGCGGGTCCAGGCCAGGGTCGGGCGACTGCCCGCCGTCCTGCGCGGGCTGGTCCGCCGGCCCAGCCGCCGCGCCGCCGAGGATGCCGTGTCCTCCGCCGCCGGCGCGTCGCTGGTCGAGCGACTGCTCGCGCTCACGGAGGACGAGCAGCAGCGCGAACTGCTGGACCTTGTCCGGACCCAGGTCGCGCACGTGCTCGGCCATGCCGGCCCGCACGCCGTCGACCCGGCCAAGGCCTTCCGCGAGACCGGATTCGACTCGCTGACCTCCGTCGAGCTGCGAAACCGGCTCAACGCGGCCACCGGCGTCCGGCTGCCCGCCACCGTCGTCTTTGACTACCCGACCCCGAACGCCGTGGCCGGCTACCTGCTGACCGAGGCGCTCGGCCTGCGCGACGCCGTTGCGGAGAGCGCGCCCGTGCGGGCCGCCACCGCCCTCACCGACGACCCGATCGCGATCGTCGGCATGGCCTGCCGCTACCCGGGCGGCGTCCGCTCGCCCGAGGACCTCTGGCGGATGGTCGCCGGCGGCACGGACGGCATCTCCGCCTTCCCCACCGACCGCGGCTGGGACGTCGAGAACCTGTACCACCCGGACCCCGATCACCCCGGCACCTCGTACACCCGCGAGGGCGGATTCCTGCACAACGCCAGCGAGTTCGACCCCGCGTTCTTCGGCATCTCGCCGCGCGAGGCGCTCGCCATGGACCCGCAGCAGCGGCTGCTCCTGGAGGCGTCCTGGGAGGCGTTCGAACGGGCCGGCATCGACCCCGAGACGGTCCGCGGCAGCCGCACCGGCGTCTTCGCCGGCGTGATGTACCACGACTACATCTCCCGCCTCCCCGCCATCCCGCCGGGCGTCGAGGGCTACCTCGGCACCGGCAGCTCCGGCAGCATCGCCTCCGGCCGGGTCGCCTACGTGCTCGGCCTGGAGGGCCCGGCGGTCACCGTCGACACCGCCTGCTCGTCCTCGCTGGTCGCCCTGCACTGGGCGATCCAGGCGCTGCGCACCGGCGAGTGCACCCTCGCGCTGGCCGGCGGCGTCACCGTGATGTCCACCCCCGACACCTTCGTCGACTTCAGCCGCCAGCGCGGCCTCGCGCGGGACGGCCGCTGCAAGTCCTTCTCGGACGACGCGGACGGCACCGGCTGGGCCGAGGGCGTCGGCATGCTCCTGGTCGAGCGGCTCTCGGACGCCCGCCGCAACGGGCACCCGGTGCTCGGCATCGTGCGCGGCTCGGCGATCAACCAGGACGGCGCGTCCAACGGCCTCACCGCGCCGAACGGCCCCTCCCAGCAGCGCGTCATCCGCCAGGCCCTCTCCTCCGCCGGACTGTCGGCCGCCGAGGTCGACGCCGTCGAGGCGCACGGCACCGGCACCTCGCTCGGCGACCCGATCGAGGCCCAGGCGCTGCTCGCCACGTACGGCCGGGCCCACAGCGAGGACGCGCCGCTCTGGCTCGGCTCGGTGAAGTCGAACATCGGCCACACCCAGGCCGCGGCCGGCGTCGCCGGCATCATCAAGATGATCCTCGCGATGCGGCACGGCGTGCTCCCGCAGACCCTGCACGTCGGCCGGCCGTCCACGCACGTCGACTGGACCGAGGGCGCCGTCGAACTGCTCACCGAGGCCCGACCGTGGCCCGAGACCGGGCGGCCGCGCCGAGCGGGCATCTCCTCGTTCGGCGTCAGCGGCACCAACGCGCACACCATCATCGAGCAGCCCCCCACGCTGCCCGCGCCCGCCGACGACCGTCCCGGGTCCGGGCCGCGTCCGCTGGTGCTGTCGGCCCGGACCCCCGAGGCACTGCGCGCCCAGGCCGCCAAGCTCGCCGAGCACCTGAAGGGGCTGCCCGCCTGGTCGCCCGTCGACCTCGCCCTCTCCCTCGCCACCACCAGGACCGCCTTCGAGCACAGGGCGGCGCTGGTGGTCGCCGAACCCGAGCGGATCGTCGAGCAGTTGGGCTCCTTCGCGGGTCTGGTGGAGGGTGTGGCGGGGACGGCCGGGCGTTCGGCGTTCCTGTTCGCGGGGCAGGGCAGTCAGCGGGTCGGGATGGGCTCCGAGCTGTACGGTGCCTTCCCGGTGTTCGCGGCGGCGTTCGACGCGGTCTGTGCGGAGTTGGATCCGCTGCTGGAACGGCCGTTGCGCGAGGCGATCGCCGATGAGGCGCTGATCAACGAGACCGGGTATACCCAGCCGGCGCTGTTCGCGCTGGAGGTTGCGCTCTATCGACTCGTCGAGTCGTGGGGTGTGCGGCCGGACTTCCTGGCGGGGCATTCGATCGGTGAGATCGCTGCCGCGCACGTTGCCGGGGTGTTCTCGCTGGCGGATGCTGCGCGGCTGGTGGCGGCGCGGGGTCGGTTGATGCAGGCGCTGCCGCGTGGTGGCGCGATGGTGGCGGTGGAGGCGTCCGAGGCGGAGGTGCTGCCGCTGCTGACCGAGACCGTTGGCATCGCGGCGGTCAACGGGCCCGCCTCGGTCGTGATCTCCGGCGCCGAGGACGCGGTCCTGAGCATGCTGGCTCGCCTGGAGGGACGGCGGACCAAGCGGCTGACGGTCAGCCATGCCTTCCACTCGCCGCTGATGGACGGAATGCTGGCGGACTTCCGTGCCGTCGCTGCCGAGGTGGCCTTCAGCGAGCCGCGGATCCCGATCGTCTCCACCCTCACCGGTGCACTCGCTTCCACCGAACTGACCGACCCCGAGTACTGGGTGCGGCATGTGCGGGAGGCGGTCCGCTTCGCCGACGCGGTCGCCGCACTGGAGGCCGAGGGCGTGCGGACGTTTCTGGAGCTGGGCCCCGACGGGACCCTTACCGCGATGGCGCAGCAGTGCGTCACCGAAGACGCCGAGGCCGTTCTCACCCCCGCCCTTCGCCGGGACCGCAGCGAGGCGGAGAGCGTCATCACCGCGCTGACCCGGCTGTACGTGCGCGGCGCGAGGATCGACTGGCCAGCGGTGTTCGCGGGCACCGGCGCCCGGCGGGTCGACCTGCCCACCTACGCCTTCCAGCAGGAGTACTTCTGGCCGCGGCCGCTGCGCGGGTTCGTCGGAGATGTGGTGTCCGCCGGTCTCGGGACGGCCGACCATCCGCTGCTCGGCGCCTCGTTGGCGCTCGCCGACGCGGACGGTCATGTGTTCACCGGGCGGCTCTCGCTGGATGCCCACCCGTGGCTGGCCGACCACGCCGTGGCCGGCAGCGTGCTGCTGCCCGGCACCGCCTTCGTCGAACTGGCCATCCGCGCCGGTGACCAGGTCGGGTGCGGTCGTCTGGACGAGCTGACCCTGGAGGCACCGCTGGTGCTTCCGGCGCGCGGCGCCGTGCAGGTGCAGCTCTCGATCGGGGTTCCGGACGACGGCGGCCGCCGCTCGGTTGCGGTCTTCTCCCGGCCGGAGGACGCACCGCTGGACGAGCCGTGGTCGCGTCACGCGGCCGGTGTGCTGGCGGCCGGCGGGAGCGCCACTGCTGCGTTCGAACTCACCGTGTGGCCGCCGGCGGGGGCCGAGCCGGTGCCGGTGGACGGCGTGTACGAGGCCTTCGCCGCAGCCGGGTTCGCCTACGGCCCGGTCTTCCAGGGCCTGCGGGCGGCGTGGCGGCGGGACGGTGAGGTGTTCGCCGAGGTGGCGCTGCCGGAGGACGTCAGTGCGGAGGCTGCCTCGTTCGGCCTGCACCCCGCACTGCTCGACGCTGCGCTGCACGCCGTCGGCGCGGGCCGGGTCCTGGAGGACACCGGGTACGGACGGCTGCCCTTCTCCTGGTCGGGCGTCTCCCTCTTCGCCGCCGGCGCGGCCGAGCTGCGCGTGCGGATCGGCGCGGCCGGCGCGGACGGGGTGTCGCTGGCCGTGGCCGACGGTACGGGACAGCCGGTGGCCGAGGTCGGCGCCTTGGTCCTGCGGCCCTTTGCGCCGGAGCAGTTGGCGGGCGGTCGGCAGGAGTCGCTGTTCCGCCCCGAGTGGGTGCCGGTTGCGCTGCCGTCCGCCGCTGCGGCCGGGTCGATCGGCGTGCTGGGCGGGGACGACCTGGGCCTGCCCGATGCGGTCCGATTCGCCGACCTCGATGCGGTGACCACTGCCGAGGCCGTCCCCGACACCCTGGTACTCCCGATCCCCACCGTGCTCGGCCCCGATCCGGTGGATGCCACGCACGCGGCAGTCCGCAGTGCCCTTGCACTGCTGCAGCAATGGCTGGCCGCGGACGCCTTGGCCAACTCCCGCCTGGCAGTGGTCACCCGGGGCGCGAGTTCCGGAGCGGACCTGGCCGCCGCCGCGGTGCACGGCCTGCTGCGCTCGGCGCAGTCGGAGAACCCGGGCCGGATCACCCTGGTCGATCTGGACGAGGACCCGGCCTCGTTGCGGGCCCTGCCGAAGGCGCTCGACGCCGAGGAGCCCGACCTCGTCCTTCGTGCGGGCGAGTCGTTCGCCCGGCGGCTGATGCGGGCCGGCGGAACGGATACCCCCTCCGGCGGCCTGCGGGCGCTGGATCCCGCCGGGACGGTGCTGGTGACGGGTGCCACGGGGTCGCTCGGCCGGGTGGTCGCCCGTCACTTGGTGGCCGAGTACGGTGCGCTTCGGCTGCTGTTGGTGTCGCGGCGTGGTGCCGGGGCGGAGGGAGCGGCGGAGCTTGCGGCCGAACTGACGGGCCTGGGTGCGGAGGTGGCGTTCGCGGCCTGCGATGTCGCGGACCGTGCTGCGCTGGCCGCGGTGCTGGAGGGTGTGGAGCTGACCGCGGTCGTTCACACGGCCGGTGTTCTGGACGACGGCATCGTGCCGTCGCTGACCCCCGAGCGGCTGGACACCGTGTTGCGTCCGAAGGTCGATGCGGCGTGGAACCTGCACGAGCTGACCAAGGACCGTCCGCTCGCCGCGTTCGTGCTGTTCTCCTCCGCGGCCGG
>NZ_JBHWBW010000237.1:11216-11603 GCF_042735675.1 Kitasatospora sp. NPDC059571 | reverse complement strand
GCGGTGTCCAGGGCGCGGGTGTGGGCGCCCATGTCCTCGTGGACCTTGAAGCCGGAGGCGCCGCCCTCGGCCAGGGCCTCGATCAGCGGCGCCGGATCGGAGGACGAACCCCGGCCCAGGAAGCCGATGTTGACCGGCCAGGCGTCGAAGGCGTTGAAGGCGTGCCGCAGCGCCCACGGCGAGTTGACGCCGACGCCCCAGGCCGGCCCGAACTCCTGGCCGATGATGGTCGTGACGCCGGAGGCCAGCGAGGCCTCCATGATCCGCGGTGACATCAGGTGGACGTGGGTGTCGATGGCACCGGCGGTGGCGATCATGCCCTCGCCGGAGACGATCGTCGTGGCGGGTGAGGCCACCCCCAACCACCCCCCCCCGGTGTGCGGGGTG